>NZ_JACFYV010000087.1:0-24654 GCF_016759955.1 Burkholderia sp. KCJ3K979 | reverse complement strand
AGTTGCGGTTGTTGCCCGACGTGCGGCAGATGTCGGTCGTCGATCGCTCCGCGACCGACGTGCTTGGCATGCCGGCGATCAATCTCGCGACCACGCCGCGCTCCGCGCCGGAGCTGTGGGCCAAGTTCGCGTTCGACCGGCTGTTCGCGTTCGGCGTGCTGATTCCGTTGCTGCCGCTGCTGGCGCTGCTGGCGATCGCGGTCAAGCTGTCGTCGCCGGGGCCCGTGCTGTTCAGGCAGCGCCGCAAGGGGGTCGACGGCCGCGAGTTCGATATCCTCAAGTTCCGGACCATGCGCGTGCATCGCGCGCAGCCCGGCGTCGTGCGGCAGGCGTCGCGCAACGATTCGCGCATCACGCGCGTCGGCGCGTTCCTGCGCCGCACGTCGCTCGACGAGCTGCCGCAGTTCTTCAACGTGCTGTTCGGGCAGATGTCGGTGGTCGGCCCGCGTCCGCACGCGATCGAACACGACGACTTCTACCGGCAACTGATCGACTGCTACATGTACCGCTATCGCGTGCGGCCCGGCATCACCGGATGGGCCCAGGTGAACGGCTATCGCGGTGAAACGCGCAAGGTCGAGGCGATGGAGGCACGCGTGAAGTTCGATCTGTTCTACATGCAGAACTGGAGCTTCTGGTTCGACATCAAGATCATCCTGCTGACGGTGGTGCGCGGCTTCATCGGGCGCAATGCGTTCTGAGGAAGACGAATGATCGAAGCGGCGCCGCGCGAGCGATCGTCCCGACGCAGTGAGGCCGGTTCGGACGCGCGGAAGCAGCGCCGTGGCCGCGCCGGAATTGCTGCGCTGCGGTTGTGCCGGCAGGCTTCGGGGCGCGCGCGGCGGGGCGGAATTCCTCGTCCGTCCCCAGTTTCCCCGCCTTTGCCGCGGCATGACCGGCACGCTGATTCCGGTCAACACACGCGTGTTCAATGGGTTTATCCTGCGTCGCATGCGTCCGGCGTTTTGCGTGTCCGGCCGCTGATCCGGATGCGACGGCACGGGGCATGCCTGCGTGCCGCGCACCCGCGCGATACCGCGCGCCGCTCTTTTTCGCGCGGACCCGGAACAGGAGAGGCCGCCATGTCGCTCGACCCACAACAACGGCAGACGCTGAAGCAGCGGCTGAACGAGAGCGAGCAGACGCTGCGTGCGGAGATCCGCACCAGCGAAGACCAGCGCGCGTCCGAATCCTATGCGGAGCTTGCCGGCGCGGCGCCGGACGAGGGCGACGAGGCGAACGCCGACCTGTTCGTCGACGTCGATCATGCATTGATCGGCATGAAGCTGACCGAACTGCGCGCGATTGGCCGCGCCCAGCAGCGGATGCGCGACGGCAGTTACGGCGAATGCATCGACTGCGACGGCTCGGTCGGCTACGAACGCCTGCTGGCGCGCCCGACCGCCGAACGCTGCACGCATTGCCAATCGCTCTACGAGCGGCGCTACGCCACGACGCCGCGCGCGTCGCTCTGACGTCGCGGTTCCCACCGCGCCGCACGTACGGCGCGGCCGGCGCAGGATGACCAACGGGCGCCCGGCGGCGTCGACATGCGGCGCCGGGGCAGACGCCGTCGCGCCCGCGCGCGGCGCCATCCACGTGGAAGGGAGCCACGCCAATCATGCCGATCCACAATGCCGAGTGCGCGGCCGTGTTCGCCGAGATCGCCGACATGCTCGAGATCCAGGGCGCCAATCCGTTTCGCGTACGTGCGTACCGCAACGCCGCGCGGACGATCGCCGACTACGGTCGCGACATCCCGACGATGATCGAGAACGGCGACGATCTCGGGAAGATTCCGTCGATCGGGGCCGATCTCGCGTCGAAGCTGCGCGAGATCACCGCGACCGGCACCTGCGAGCTGCAGCAAACCTTGCGTCATGCGCTGCCGGGCGCGATCGTCGAGCTGCTCGACGTGCCCGGGCTCGGCGCGAAACGCGTGAAGGCGCTGCATGACGCATTGCACGTCGATTCGCTCGAACAACTGCGCGCGGAAGCGAAGAACGGGCATGTGCGTGAGCTGCCGGGCTTCGGCGCGAAAACCGAAGCGCATCTGCTCGAAGCGATCGACGATCGCCTGCAGCGCGAGCCGCAACGCTTCCTGCTGCCCGAGGCCGCGCACGCGCTGATGCCGTTGCTCGAACGCCTGCGTGCGGTGGCCGGTGTCGGCCAGGCCGTGCCGGCCGGCAGTTTCCGCCGCCGCCGCGAGACGGTCGGCGATCTCGACATCCTCGTCACCGCACGTGATCCGGTCGCGGTCACTGAAGCGTTCGTCGGCTACGGCGAGGTGGCGCGCGTGCTCGCGCACGGCAAGACCCGCTCGAGCGTGATGCTGGCCAACGGCTTGCAGGTCGACCTGCGCGTCGTCGATGCCGATGCGTTCGGCGCGGCGCTCGTCTACTTCACGGGGTCGAAGGCGCACAACATCGCGCTGCGCCGGATCGCGCAGGCCGGTGGCCTGAAGATCAACGAATACGGCGTGTTTCGCGGCGACGAGCGGATTGCCGGCGCGACGGAGGCATCGGTCTACGCGGCCATCGGGCTGCGCGAGGTGCCGCCCGAGTTGCGCGAGGATCGCGGCGAGATCGATGCGTCGCGCGCCGGCACGCTGCCGGCGCTCATCGAGCGCAAGCATCTGCATGGCGACCTGCACGCGCATACCGATGCGTCGGCCGGTCGCGACGGCCTGCGCGCGATGGCCGCCGCCGCGCGTGCACGCGGGCTCGCCTACCTGGCCGTCACCGACCGCGTGCCGCCTGGCGGCGATCGCGACGGTTTCGACTGGCTCGCGCGGCAGCTCGACGAGATCGACCGCATCAACGCGACGTTCGACGATTTCGTGCTGCTCAAGGGCGTGGAAGCCGGCATTCGCGAGGATGGCAGCCTGGACGTGCCCGACGCGATGCTCGGCCGGCTCGATCTCGTCGTCGGCGCGGTACGCGACGGCTTCGACCTGCCGCGCGGCGCGCAGACCCATCGCATGCTGCGTGCGATGGAGCATCCGCATTTCACGATTCTCGCGCACCCGACCGGCCGCGTGCTCGGCGAGCGCGACGCGTGCGAACTGGACGTGCCGCGCGTGCTCGCGCAGGCCGCCGCGCGCGGTTGCTTCGTCGAACTCGATGCGCAGCCGCGGCGCTTCGACCTGCCGGACGTCTGGTGCCGCGAGGCCGCGAAGGCCGGCGTGCCGGTCGCGATCGGTTCGGATGCGTACGGTGCGGACGAGCTCGACCATCTCGCGTTCGGCGTCGATCAGGCGCGGCGCGGCTGGCTGACGCGACAGGACGTGCTGAACACGCGCACGCTCGCGCAACTGCGGCCGCTGCTGGCACGCACGATGGGCGGTGCGGGCAGCGCGGGCGGCGGCGCGAAGCGGAGCCGGTCGAAGGGCGCGTGAACGCCACGCGGCCGGCCGCGCTGCGTTCACCTCATGCCGGCAGGGTCATGCGAGTACGCCGGTCGCCGGGACGTAGGGCAGGCCGAGCGCCAGCGCGACCGCTTCGTACGTGATGTGGCCGTCGCACACGTTCAGGCCCGCGCGCAGATGCGGATCGTCGAGCATCGCCTGCTTCCAGCCCTTGTCGGCGAGCGCGAGCGCATGGCCGAGCGTTGCATTGTTCAGCGCAAAGGTCGACGTGCGCGCGACCGCGCCGGGCATGTTCGCGACGCAGTAGTGGACCACCCCGTCGACCACGAAGGTCGGCGCCGCGTGCGTGGTCGCATGCGAGGTCTCGAAGCAGCCGCCCTGGTCGATCGCGACATCGACGACGACTGCTCCCTTGCGCATCGTCGCGATCATGTCGCGCGTGACGAGCCGCGGCGCCGACGCGCCCGGCACGAGCACGGCGCCGATCACGACGTCGGCATCGCGCACGGCTTCGTCGACCGTCTGCGCATTCGAGCAGACGGTCGCGATCCGGTTGGCGAACACGAGATCGAGCTGGCGCAACCGGTTCACGTTGTTGTCGAGCACGGTGACGCGCGCGCCGAGGCCCACCGCCATCTGCAGCGCGCCGGTGCCCACGACGCCCGCGCCGAGCACGACGACGTGCGCGGCCGGCACGCCCGGCACGCCGGCCATCAGCAGGCCGCGGCCGCCGCGCGGGCTTTCGAGGTGGGTCGCCGCGACCTGGATCGACATGCGGCCGGCGACTTCGCTCATCGGCGCGAGCAACGGCAGGCCGCCGCCGGGGCCCGTCACGGTTTCGTACGCGATGCAGACCGCGCCGGATTTCACGAGCGCGGCGGCCTGGTCGGGATCGGGCGCGAGATGCAGGTACGTGTAGAGGATCTGGCCGCGCCGCAGCATCGCGCATTCGGTGGGCTGCGGCTCCTTGACCTTGATGATCATGTCGGCGCGCGCGAAGATTTCTTCGGCGCCGTCGCTGAGCGACGCGCCCGCGGCCGTGTAGTCGTCGTCGAGCAGGCCGATCGCCGTGCCCGCGCCGCGCTGCACCAGCACGCGATGGCCGTGCCGCGTGAGTTCGCGCGCGCCGGCCGGCGTGAGGCCGACGCGGTATTCGTGGTTCTTGATCTCCTTCGGCACACCGATCAGCATGAGTCGCCTCCATGGCCTTCGTTATCGTCGTCGTGCGGGCAGCCCGTTGCGCAGCGCCTTGCCGACCGCAGTACTGGAATAACAGGGTAGTAGTGCGCGGAGGGAAGTCAAGCGACCGGGCTGTGCGACGACGCATGCGTACTGCAACGCAGCATGCGTCGCCGTCGGTTGCGACCGGACGTCGCAATGCGCGCGTGACGCGGTTTCGGTATCGTCATGCGTGGCGCGGGCCGGGGCCGCGAGCCGAACACCTTTCGGCAAAACGACGAGACAACGAGACGAGGACCTTGATCGACATGACCGGTGCGTATTTCAGCGTGCCGACGCTTTGCGCCATCGCGCTCGTGCACGTCTACTGGGCGTTCGGCGGGCGATTGGGCAAGCGCGCGGCCATTCCGGAGCAGGATGGCGTACCGCTGTTGCGGCCGACGGCGCTCGGCACGCTGGCCGTCGCGCTCGCGCTGCTGGGCGGGGCAGGCGTGGTCGCCGCGCGTGCCGGCTGGCTGGGGCGCAACGCGTATCCCTGCACGATCGCGTTCGCGGTCGTTGCGCTTGCATTGATCTTCGCGGTGCGCGCCGTCGGCGATTTTCGCTACGTCGGCTTCTTCAAACGGATTCGCGGGTCGCGTTTCGCGCGGATGGACACGCTGTATTACTCGCCGCTGTGTGCGGCGCTGGCGCTGTCGATCGCGTCGATGTTCTGGCCGTGGTGAGCGGGGCGCGGCGCGCGATTCAGTCCGCGCGCGTATCGATCGGCGTCAGGCATTCGGCGGGCACGGCATCGGTCAGCCGGACACCGTTTTCGGCGACGAAGACCGTATGGCCCTGCCGGTGCATCCGCTGCGCCTCCACTGCGAGGATCGCGGGCACGCCGTGATGCGCCGACGGCCAGCGCCGTCCGGATTTCCGCCGACAGATGCACGTGATGGCGGGCGCCCGGTTCCGCCGCCGCCGATCCTCGCTGTCCGCCATCCCCTCATCCTTACACATTCCGGCATCCGGTTTTCCCATTGTTGCTGATTTCGATGCACTGAATTGCATTGAACCCTCTAGTAATGGAACCGGTTCCATATATAATTCGCCGCACTCGTCGCCGGGCCCCGAAAGAGGGTCGTGCACGTTGCGCTTGCCGTCGGCGGACGCGACGTCTAAGTTGAACAAGGGTCATGGGCGATGACGGGTAGATGCCGGCCAATGCCGGTATTTGTCCGACGATAGGGCCCGCAAAGAGGTCGATCCGCGCAACGCCGCCGGCACCGGGGCGAGCGCGGCTGCAATGACGGCGCCACCGCGAATCGCGGCCGGGCGCCTGCATCGAGGTTGTGCGCAACACACGAAAGAACAGGGCGACCGGCCGCCTGCGGCACGGCTGCCGTGCCGGGCACGCGGCATGCGGAATGCGCGCGTCCGAACCCCGATCCCCAACGATCAACATCCGACCATGTCCACGCCACCTGACAAACCCAATTCGCGTCGCCGTTTCCTGCGCACATCGGTCGCGCTCGTGCCGATCGCGTCGGTCGCCGGCTGCGACCTGCACTCGTCGTCGCCGTCCGCGACGACCGCCGGCAACGCGTCCACTGCATCGGCCAGCGCCGAACGCGCGCCGTACAAGCCGACCTTTTTCGACGCGAAGGAATGGGCGTTCGTCCAGGCCGCCGTCGACCGGCTGATTCCGGCCGACGCCGAAGGCCCCGGCGCGCTCGAGGCGGGCGTGCCCGAATTCATCGATCGCCAGATGGAGACGCCGTATGCGCACGGCGCGACGTGGTACATGCAGGGGCCGTTTCAGCAGGGCGTGCCCGAGCTCGGCTACCAGTTGAAGCTGGTGCCGCGCGACATCTACCGGCTCGGCATCGCGGCCGTTAACCGCTATTGCGAGAAGACGCACGGCAAGGCGTTCGCGGATCTCGACGCGCCGACGCGCGACACGGTGCTCGGCGCGCTGGAGAAGGGCGGCGCGCAGATCGACGACGTCCCGCCCGGCGTATTTCTCGGCCAGTTGCTGCAGAACACGCGCGAAGGCTACTTCTGCGATCCGGTGCATGGCGGCAATCGCGACATGGCCGCGTGGAAGATGATCGGTTTCCCGGGCGCACGCGCGGATTTCATGGATTTCGTCAACCAGAGCGGCAAGCCCTATCCGTACGGCCCCGTCTCGATCAACGGGGAGCGCAGCTGATGGCCGCAGACAAGAAGCCGCACGTCGATGCGGTGATCGTCGGCTTCGGCTGGACCGGCGCGATTCTCGCGAAGGAACTGACCGAAGCGGGATTGAACGTCGTCGCGCTCGAGCGCGGCGAATATCGCGACACCTATCCTGACGGCGCGTACCCGAACACGATCGACGAGCTGACCTACAACATTCGCAAGAAGCTGTTCCTCGACCTGTCGAAGACGACCGTGTCGATTCGTCACGGCCTGCAGGACACCGCGCTGCCGTACCGGCAGCTCGCCGCGTTCCTGCCGGGCGAAGGCGTCGGCGGCGCGGGGCTGCACTGGTCGGGCGTGCACTTCCGGATCACGCCGGAAGAGCTGCGCCTGCGCAGCCACTATGAAGAGCGCTACGGCAAGAAGTTCATCCCCGAGGGGATGACGATCCAGGATACGGGCGTGACCTACGACGAGCTCGAGCCGCATTTCGATTTCGCGGAGAAGGTGTTCGGCACGTCGGGGCAGGCGTACAAGGTTGGCGGCAAGGTGGTCGGCGACGGCAACGTGTTCGAGGCGAACCGCAGCGACAACTTCCCGCTGCCCGCGCAGCTCAACACCTATTCGGCGCAGCGCTTCTTCGATGCGGCGCATTCGCTCGGCCTGCATCCGTACCGGCTGCCGTCGGCGAACACGTCGGGCCCGTACACGAACCCGTACGGCGTGCAGATGGGCCCGTGCAACTTCTGCGGCTACTGCAGCGGCTACGCGTGCTACATGTATTCGAAGGCGTCGCCGAACCTGAACATCCTGCCCGCGCTGAAGCAGGCGCCGAACTTCGAGCTGCGCTCGAAGTGCCACGTGCTGCGCGTCGACCTCGACGACACGAAGAAGCGCGCGACGGGCGTCACCTACGTCGATCCGGCCGGGCGTGAAGTGCACCAGCCGGCCGATCTCGTGATCGTGGCCGCGTTCCAGTATCACAACGTGCACCTGCTGCTGCTGTCGGGCATCGGCAAGCCGTACGACCCGATCTCGGGCGAAGGCGTGGTCGGCCGCAATTTCGCGTACCAGAACCTGTCGACGATCAAGGCGTTCTTCGACAAGGACACCTACACGAACCCGTTCATCGGCGCGGGCGGCAACGGCGTCGCGGTGGACGACTTCAACGCGGACAACTTCGACCACGGCCCGCTCGGCTTCGTCGGCGGCTCGCCGCTGTGGGTGAACCAGGCCGGCGTGAAGCCGATCAGCGGCATCGCCACGCCGCCCGGCACGCCGCAGTGGGGCTCGGCGTGGAAGAAGGCGGTCAAGGACAACTATGCGCACACGATCTCGATGGACGCGCACGGCACCAACATGTCGTACCGCGACGTGTATCTCGACCTCGATCCGACCTATCGCGATTCGTACGGCCAGCCGCTGTTGCGGATGACGTTCGACTGGAAGGACAACGACATCAAGATGGCGCAGTACGTGACCGGGCAGATGAAGAAGATCGCGGAAGCGATGGGGCCGAAGGCGATCGGCGTGTCGACGCGCGAATTCGGCAAGCACTTCGACTCGCGCCAGTACCAGACGACCCACCTCGTCGGCGGCGCGATCATGGGCACGGACCCGAAGACGAGCGTGCTGAACCGTTACCTGCAGTGCTGGGACGTGCACAACGTGTTCGTGATGGGCGCGTCCGCGCTGCCGCAGGGCATCGGCTACAACCCGACCGGGATCATCGCGGCGCTGGCCTACTGGTCGGCACGCGCGATCCGCGAGCAATACCTGAAAAATCCCGCCCCGCTGGTGACCGTATGAAGAGGACGATGAACCACCACAACGCCGCGCGTCCGGTGTCCCCGCTGCGGCGCGCGCTGGCGATCGGCACGGCATGGGCGGCATTCGGTCTGGCGGGCGGCGGCGCGTTCGCGCAGCCGGCGTCCACGCCGGCCGCGGCTTCGGGCGCGGCGGCTGCGCCCGAGGCCCAGTCCGCCGACGCGGCGCTCGTCAAGCGCGGCGAGTACCTCGCCCGCGCAGGCGACTGCATCGCCTGCCACACCGCGAGCGGCGGCAAGCCGTTCGCGGGCGGCCTGAAGTTCGACACGCCGATCGGCGGCATCTACTCGACGAACATCACGCCGGACCCGAAGACGGGCCTCGGCGGCTGGACTTACGAGGACTTCACCCGCGCGGTGCGCGAAGGCGTGCGCAAGAACGGCGACACGATGTATCCGGCGATGCCGTTCCCGTCGTACGCGCGCCTGACCGACGACGACATGAAGGCGCTGTACGCGTACTTCATGCACGGCGTCGCGCCGGTCGAGCATGAGAACCGCAAGGTGGACATCGTGTGGCCGCTGTCGATGCGCTGGCCGCTCGGCATCTGGCGCAAGATGTTCGCGCCGTCGCCGAAGCCGTTCGACGCGGCGTCGTACACCGACCCGGTGATCGCGCGCGGCGCGTATCTGGTGCAGGGGCTCGGCCACTGCGGCGCGTGCCATACACCGCGCGCGCCGACGATGCAGGAGCGCGGGCTGACCGACGCGGACGGCCTAGACTTCCTGGCCGGCGGCGCGGCGATCGACGGCTGGGTGCCGACGAGCCTGCGCGGCGAGCCGCGCACGGGCCTCGGCACGTGGAGCGAAACCGAGATCGTGCAGTTCCTGAAAACCGGCCGCACGCTGCGCACGGCCGCGTTCGGCGGGATGACGGACGTGGTCGGCCACAGCATGCAGCACATGACCGACGACGACCTGAACGCGATCGCGCGCTACCTGAAGACGTTGCCGCCGCGCGTGCAGGGCGAGCAGCCGCACGTGTACGACGCGGCCGCGGCGAAGGCGCTGCAGACCGGCGACGCGAGCAAGCCGGGCGCGGCCGTCTATCGCGACAACTGCATGGCCTGCCACCGCAGCGACGGCCACGGCTACACGCGCGTGTTCCCGGCGCTCGCCGGTAACCCGGTCGTGCAGGGCGACGATCCGACCTCGCTGATCCACGTCGTGCTCGAAGGCAGCGCGCTGCAGGGCACGCGCACCGCGCCGTCGACCTTCACGATGCCGCCGTTCGGCTGGCGCCTGTCGGACCAGGAAGTCGCGGACGTGTCGAACTTCGTGCGCACGAGCTGGGGCAACACGGGCGCGCCGGTGACGGCCGCGCAGGTCGCGAAGGTGCGCAAGAGCGTGCCGTCGACGCGGCCCGAGCCGCCGCCGGGCGCGCGCTTTCCGCAAGCGTCGCGTTGACGGGAGCGGCGGGCCTTCCGCCCCGCCTGCCGCCCGGCCCACGTCGACGTGCGGCCGGGCGCGCAACGCCTTTCCCTTCGCCGGGGTCACGCCCCGCAACCCGCGCCGCCGCGTGAAATTTTCGCGGCTGCGCGCCATTTTTCCGCCTCATCCCTTATCCTTTCACTCTTGAACCTTACTAAATAGTTACAAGAGCTTGGGAGGGGGGATGCCTCATGACGTCAGCCTGATTGCGTTGCTCGCGGCCGGTTTCGGTCTCGCGATGATCTTCGGTTACCTCGCGTCGCTGCTGAAAATGCCGCCGCTCGTCGGCTATCTGCTCGCCGGGATCGTGATCGGCCCCGGCACGCCCGGTTTCGTCGGCGACCTGTCGCTCGCGCAGCAGCTCGCGGAAGTCGGCGTGATGCTGCTGATGTTCGGCGTCGGCCTGCATTTCTCGCTCGGCGATCTCCTCGCGGTGCGCAAGATCGCGCTGCCGGGCGCCATCGTCCAGATCACCGTCGCGACGCTGCTCGGCGGCGGGCTCGCGCTCACTTGGGGCTGGAGCCTCGGTGCGGCGCTCGTGTTCGGGCTGGCGCTGTCGGTCGCGAGTACCGTCGTGCTGCTGCGCGCGCTCGAAGGGCGCGGGCTCGTCGAGACGGTCAACGGACGCATCGCGGTGGGCTGGCTGGTGGTCGAGGATCTCGTGATGGTGCTCGTGCTGGTGCTGCTGCCGCCGGTGGCGGGGCTGCTCGGCGGCACGCCGCCCGGCGACGCGCATGCGGCCGGCGGCAGCGTGTGGGGCACGCTCGGCGTCACGATGCTGAAGGTCGCCGCGTTCATCGCGCTGATGCTGGTGGTCGGCAAGCGCGTGTTCCCGCGCATTCTGTGGCTCGTCGCGCGCACGGGCTCGCGCGAGCTGTTCACGCTGTGCATGATTGCGGCCGCGGTCGGCATCGCGTTCGGTGCGGCGAAGCTGTTCGACGTGTCGTTTGCGCTCGGCGCCTTCTTCGCCGGGATGATGATGCGCGAGTCGGAATTCAGCCGGCGCGCGGCCGACGAGACGCTGCCGCTGCGCGACGCGTTCTCGGTGCTGTTCTTCATCTCGGTCGGCATGCTGTTCGACCCGAAGGTGCTGCTCGACGAGCCGCTGCACGTAATCGAGGTCGCGGCGATCGTGCTGATCGGCAAGACGGTCGCGGCCGTCGCGCTCGTGATCGCGTTCCGCTATCCGCTGAACACCGCGTTGACGGTCGGCGCCGGCCTCGCGCAGATCGGCGAATTCTCGTTCATCCTCGCGGGGCTCGGCCGTGCGCTCGGGCTGCTGTCGGCCGAAGGGCAGAGCCTGATTCTCGCGGTCGCGCTGATCTCGATCGCGATGAACACGCTGCTGTTCGCGATGATCGATCCGGCGCTCGCGTGGATCCGCAAGCATTCGGCGTTCGCGCGCAAGCTCGAGGCGCGCGACGATCCGCTCGCCGCGCTGCCGATGTCGACGCCGCAGACGCACCTGACCGGGCAGGTCGTGATCGTCGGCTACGGCAAGGTCGGCACGCGGATCGCGCATGCACTGGACGAGCGCGGGATTGCGTATGTCGTCGTCGAGCAGAATCGCGAGCTCGTCGAGAAGCTGCGCGCGGACGGCATCGCGGCCGTGTCGGGCGACGCGATCGAGCCGATCGTGCTCGTGCAGGCGCATATCGCCCGCGCCGGGATGCTGGTCGTCACGCTGCCCGACGTGTTCGACGTGCGGCAGATCGTCGAGATCTCGCGCACGCTCAACCCGGCGCTCGAGGTCGTGCTGTGCACGAACAGCGGCGACGAGGCCGCGCTGCTGTCGAGCGAGGGTATCGGCACCGTGTTCATGGGCGAGACCGAACTCGCGCGCGGGATGACCGAGCACGTGCTCGGCCGGATGGCGAAGCCGGTCGCGGCCGCGCATTGACGGCACGCGGCGGCGCGCCTGGCGTCGTCAGCCCGCTGCGGCCATCTTCGCGGGCGTGGGGCGACTGGATTGCGCAGCCGTCTTGAGTTGGGCCGACGGTTTCTGCGCGACGGTCGCCGTGGCCGGCGCCCCCGCTTTCGGCGCCGCGACCGTCTTTTGCGGCGCGGCGGCCTTCGTCGGCGCATTCTTTTCCGGTTCGACCGGTGCATCGGGCGGCACGCCGAGCAACTGCAGCGAGCCGCTCGTGACCGACGCGAACACCGGGCCGGCCACCGTGCCGCCGTAGTAACCCTTGCCGCGCGGCTCGTCGATCATCACCGCGACGATCAGGCGCGGGTTGCTCATCGGCGCCATCCCCGCGAACAGCGCGCGGTACTTGCCCTTCGCATAGCTCGCGCCGACCTGCTTGCGCGCGGTACCCGTCTTGCCGCCGATCCGGTAGCCGTCGACGCGCGCGCGGCGCCCCGTGCCGCCTTCGCCGACCGCCATCTCGAGCATCGAGCGGATCGCGGCGGCCGTTTGCGGCGACGTCACGCGGTGGCCGCGGTGCGCGTCGATCGTCTGCTGATCGGTGCCGTTCTTCAGCAGCGACACCGGGTGCAGCGTGCCGTCGCCCGCATACGCGGTGTAGGTCTGCGCGATCTGCAGCAGCGACATCGACAGTCCGTAGCCGTACGCCATCGTCGCCTGCTCGATCGGCCGCCAGCGCTTGTAGCCGCGCAGCCGCCCCGACGCGACGCCCGGGAACGTCAGTTCCGGCGCGCGGCCGATCCCGTATTCCTGGTATTTGTTCCAGATCGTTTCGGCGGGCAGGTTCAGCGCCAGTTTCGCGAGCGCGACGTTGCTCGACTTCTGCAGCGCCTGCGATACCGTCAGCGAGCCGTGGTTGGACGTATCGTGGATCACCGCCGGGCCGATCTTGTAGGTGCCCGGCGACGTGTTGATGATCGTGTTCGGCGTGACCTTGCGCTCGTCGATCGACAGCGCGACGACGAGCGGCTTGATCGTCGAGCCCGGTTCGAACGTGTCGATCACCGCGCGGTTGCGCAATTGCTGGCCGGTGAGGCGGGCGCGGTCGTTCGGGTCGAAGGTGGGGTAGTTCGCGAGCGCGAGGATCTCGCCGTTTTGCGCGTCGAGCACGACGACGCTGCCGGCCACCGCGTTGTTCTCGATCACGGCCGCCTTGAGCTGGCTGAAGGCGAGCTGCTGGATGCGGCGGTCGATCGTCAGTTCGATCGTCGCGCCGTGCTGCGCGGGGACGAGCGGCCGCGTGTCCGACACGATGCGGCCGAGCCGGTCGCGGATCACCTCGCGCTGGCCGGAGGTGCCTTGCAGGCGCGCATTCGCTGCGAGCTCGACGCCTTCCTGGCCCTTGTCCTCGACGTTCGTGAAGCCGACCACGTGCGCGGCCGATTCGCCTTCCGGGTAGAAGCGCTTCGAATCGGCGATCTGCGTGATGCCGTCGATCGCGAGCTTGTCGAGCCGGCTCGCGGTGTCGGCGTCGACCTGCCGCTTGAGCAGCACGAACGTCTTGTCGTTGCCGAGACGCCGCTTCACCTCGACGAGCGGCAGGTCGAGCAGCTTCGCGATCTGCGGGTAATCGGTGTCGGCGACCTGTTTCGGGTTCGCCCAGATTTCATAGGTCGACAGGCTGACTGCGAGCATCGCGCCGTTGCGGTCGACGATGCGCCCGCGCATCGCATCGAGTTCGATCGTGCGCTGGTAGCGCTTCTGGCCCTGACCGACGTAGAAATCCTGGTTCGCGACCTGCACCCAGAAAGCGCGCGCGATCAGCGCGGCGAACGCGAGGAACACGACGACCACGATCAGCCTCGAGCGCCACATCGGCAGGCGCGACGCGAGCATCGGATTCTTGGTCGCCGCCGCGTATGGATCGGCAGGGTGGGTCTTCTTTTTCACGCTCATGCAATGGCCGGGTCGGGCCGCCGGGCGGCGGCGGGTCAGTCTGAATAATGCGATTGTAATAAATGAGTAAACATCGTGTGGGGAAAGTATGTTCCGGCCCTTCAAAAAGGCGAAGGGCCGGCCATCTGGAACAGGGGAAGGGAGCCGGCAGGAAGGTGGGGTCAACGCGGGATTCGGCGGCGGCGGATGACGACGAAACCTGCGCGATCATCGCATGCCGATTCGGGCAGGCGGTTCGGGATATCGCTCGCTCGCGATCGCCCGCGGCGCGCGATCAATTGCCCGCACGCCGGTTATTTCTTTAATCCGGAAAATGAAAAGCGCCTCGAACCGAGGCGCCATTATTGCTGAATATCGAAATGAATATCACTGCTACCGGAATAAACCCGAAAACCGTAGACGATTGATTTCAATAATACCTATCGTGCAACGGAAATAAATTCCCGGTATTCGGGCGGGGTCGTGCAGGTATCGACCGCCTGCAGGCGCCACGCGCCGTCGGGGTGCTCGCCGGCGAGCACCGCGGGGCCCTGTTCGCGCCGCATCGCGTCGAACGACAGCCCCTTCAACTGACAGACGGCATTGCCGCTGTCGGCCGCGCACAGCGCCATCGCGCCTTCGACGTCGCGGACCTTCCCCCAGGTCGGAAGGTCGATGCCCTGATGTGCCTCGCGCGACCACAGCCCTTCGTCGGTATCGACCCACAAGACCGCGAACGAATGCCGGGTTGCCGATTCGCTGCCATTAATCCGAATGGTGAGGCGCATTGGATCGTCTCCTGAAAAAGATGACACATTCGACCGTTTTGACTTGAACAGTCTAGATAGACTGGTGTGAAACGCAAGTGATAATCCGCAATAAACCTGGATCGAGTCTATTTCCGTTTCAGATGAAACGATGTCTGACGATTCATGGTCATTCCCGAGGCGTCAGCCCACGCGGGCGATAGCGGCGACCAGCGGTGTCCGGGCCGGCGCGCGCGGCGTCCAGACATGGGATGACAGGGCCGCCGGCCGCGTCGATCGGTCGCGCGCCGACCGATCGACGGAAAGCGGGGCGAAGGACATGCTCTGGCGCTCCTCGGATGCAGCCGGACCGAACCTTTCAGCGTGTCGACGCGGCGGCCGGCACGACACACTCCGACAATCGCGTACAAATCGGCACACTTTCACG
Organism: Burkholderia sp. KCJ3K979; assembly: GCF_016759955.1. Lineage (NCBI taxonomy): Bacteria > Pseudomonadati > Pseudomonadota > Betaproteobacteria > Burkholderiales > Burkholderiaceae > Burkholderia > Burkholderia sp. KCJ3K979. The sequence continues at coordinate 9,689 of NZ_JACFYV010000087.1, read as the reverse complement.
AAACTTTCGGGACAGACTTGCATGCGGTCGGGCCCCACACTGGGAACTTCCCGATCCTGTGCCGCGGACGCCCGTCCGCGCCGGCTGCCGCCGCCTCGTGCCAGAGCGCGATCGACGCGATCGCAGGCCGCACGCCGGATCGGGAGGCGCCGGGGCGCGTGTCGGCCCCGGCCCGGCCGGTGAGCCGTGCGCCGCCCGCAACCGCGGGCACCGCGCCGCCCGGCCGACTCTTCGAAGGAGACTATCGTGCTGATCTGGAAAACCGCGTTGTCGCTCAACTGGCGGACGAGCCTCGTGTCGCCGGCCAGCGCACCGGTCGCGGCGGCGAACGTGGGCCGGCTGGTGCTGACCGGCGCAACCGGCTTCATCGGCAGTACCGTGCTGACGGCGCTCGTCAATGCGGGGCTGCTCGAACGCATCGTCTGCGTCGTGCGCGCGCAGGACCGCGGCCATGCGGTCGCGCGGCTGCGGGAAGCGGCGTTGCGCGCGGGGCTCGCGCCGTACTGGGCGTCGCGCCTGACCGATGCGAACGTGATCGTCGGCGCGCTCGGCGACGTGTGGCACGGCGCCGATGCGCCGCGCCTGGCCGGCGCGACGCATGTGATTCACTGTGCGGGCCATGCGTCGCCGGCCGACGGCGCGCATCTGCAGGCCGACATCGCCGACGCGGTGCACTTCGCCGAACGCTTTGCCCGCGCGCCGCGCCTGCAGCGCTTCGTGTACGTCGGCACGGCCTACGCGCATGCGGGCCGCGGCGGGATCGTGCAGGAAGAGGCGGAGCGCGACGCGGAGAACGACGTCACGCCGCAGGCCGACGAAGGCCTGCCCGGCGCGGTGCTGGCGGCCGACTACCTGCATGCGAAGGCCCGGACGGAGCAGCGTCTGCGCGCGCTCGGGCTGCCGCTCGTCGTCGTGCGGCCGTCGCACGTGGTCGGCCATACGGTGCTCGGGACGCGTCCCGCGCCGAATTCGTTCTGGATGTTCCGGCTCGCGCATGCGGCGCGCCGCTTCACCGCGCGGCCGATGACGCGCATCGACATCGTGTCGGTGGACGACGTGGCGCGCGCGACGATGCTGCTGGCCGTCAAGCCGACGCTCGCGCACGACGTCTATCACGTGTCGGCCGGCGACGAGGCGCCGCAGGTCGCGCAGATCGTGCGCGCGATGGACGAGGCGGCGGGAATGACCGGGGCGCCGCGCTACGCGGCGTGCGCACCGGCGGAACTGCCGCTCGTCGTGCGTGACGTGCTGGGGCGCCCCGATCCGGCACTCGAGCGCGTGATCGGCCGGGCACTGCAGCGCTGCGGGGAATTCGCGACGGTCGATCGCGTGTTCGACAATCGCCGCGTGCGCGACGAAATCGACTTCGAGCCATTGCCGTTCATCGATTACGTCGAGGAGTGCATGCGCACGTCGCGCGGCGTGGCCGTGACCGAGCTGATGCGCGGCGCGATCCACTGATACTGATCGCCCGCTGACCGCCCGCGTCGCACCGGCGACCGCGCCCGCATGTGGCGGGCGCGGTCGCCGTCTTTACGCCTGGCTGCCGAGCTCGATGAGCCGGTCGAGCGCGCGGTAGATGTCTTCCAGGCCGTCCTGGCCGAAGCGCGACTCGAGCTGACGATATTGCTCGTCGATGCGCGGCCCGATCTCCGTCACCAGTTTCCTGCTTTGCGGCGTCAGGCTGACCAGCAGCCGGCGCTGATCCTCCTGCGCGCGCGTGCGCGTGATCAGGCCGTCGCGCTCCATCCGCTCCAGCACGCCAGTCAGGCTCGGGCTCAGGATGCAGCAGCGTTTCGCGATCTGTCCGGCTTCGAGCGCCTCCGTCGGTTCGCCGTCGAGCACGCGGATGATCCGCCATTGCTGTTCGGTCAGCGAAAATTCCTTGAGAATGGGGCGAAACAGACCCATCAGCGTTTCGCGGGCCTCGAGCAGCAGCATGGCCAGGTTGCGATGGTCGAGCGTACGGTTCATCGGGATGAGCAGAGGACGGGGACGCATCAATCTTAACAGCCGAAGCTGATGAATTTCGCATCTCAGGGTAATCGAGGTTGCCACCACTCGATTGTTTGCTTAAGATATTAACTATTGACGATGCGCCGCGACGCGCGGCAGGGGAATGACGCATGGAGCTGTCTTGCACGACCGCCGCGGCGCCGCCGTTGCCGGTCGCCATCGGTACCGTCTACGGCGCGCTGCTCAACGAGCGCGCGGCGCTCGACGCGCTCGGCGATGCGGTGAATGCACCGCCTTACGGCCGCCCGCCGCAGGCGCCGATCCTGTACATCAAATCCGCCAACACGCATGCAGCCGACGGCGCCGCCGTGGTCGTGCCGGCCGGTGTCGACGCGCTGGAGATCGGCGCGTCGGTGGCCGTCGTGTTCGCGCGGCGCGCGACGCGCGTGCCGGCCGCGCGGGCGCTCGACTACGTGCACGGCTTCACGCTCGCGAGCGACGTGTCGGTGCCGCATCCCGATTACTACCGTCCGGCCGTGCGCTTCAAGTGCCGCGACGACTTCTGCCCGCTCGGGCCCACGATCGTGCCGGCCGCCGCGCTCGCCGATGTCGACGCGATCGGCCTGACAGTGCGGATCGACGGCGAAGTGGCGGCATCCGCGTCGACCGCGACGCTGATTCGCCCGGTGCGTGCGCTGATCGCCGACGTGACGGCTTTCATGTCGTTCGACGCGGGCGACGTGCTGTTGCTCGGCGTCGCGGGCGGCGCACCGCATGCCCGTGCGGGCAGCACGATCGAGATCGCCGCGGCCGGCATCGGCACGTTGCGGCATACGCTGATCGCGGAGGAAGGGCGATGAAGACGGCGCGCGTGATCTACAACGGCGCACTGCATGCGGCCGAACCGGCCGGCGACGGCGCGATCCGCCTCGATACGGGCCGCGTGGTGGCCGAGGACGCGGTGGCGTGGCTGCCGCCCGTCGCGCCGCGCACGACGTTCGCGCTCGGCCTGAACTACGCCGACCATGCGAAGGAGCTCGCGTTCAACGCGCCGAGCGAGCCGCTGATTTTCCTGAAGGGGCCGAATACGTTCGTCGGTCACCGGTCGCTGACCGTGCGCCCCGCGGACGCCACGCACATGCACTACGAGTGTGAACTGGCCGTCGTGATCGGTCGGCCCGCGCGCCACGTGAGCCGCGCGCAGGCCATCGACTACGTGGCCGGCTATACGGTCGCGAACGACTACGCGATCCGCGACTATCTCGAGAACTACTACCGCCCGAACCTGCGCGTGAAGAACCGCGACACCTGCACGCCGCTCGGGCCGTGGTTCGTCAGCCGCGACGAGATCGGCGACGCGGGCGACCTGACGCTGCGCACGACGGTGAACGGCCGGGAGACGCAGCGCGGCAGCACGCGCGACATGGTGTTCGACGTGCCGGCGCTGATCGAGCACATCAGCAGCTTCATGACGCTTTCGCCGGGCGACCTGATCCTGACCGGCACGCCCGAGGGGCTGGCGGACACGCAGCCGGGCGACGAGGTCGTGACCGAAATCGAAGGAATCGGCCGGCTCGTGAACACGATCGTCGGCGAGGCAGACTACTATCGCGCCGGCTGAGCCCGTCGCCCAAGGAAGGAGAGCACATGACCATCAAGCACTGGATCGGCGGCCGCGAAGTGGAGAGCCGCGAAACCTTCACGACGCTGAACCCGGCGACGGGCGACGTCATCACCGACGTCGCGTCGGGCGGCGAGGCCGAGGTCGATGCGGCCGTGCGCGCGGCGAAGGAAGCGTTCCCCAAATGGGCGAACACGCCGGCGAAGGAGCGCGCGAAGCTGATGCGCAAGCTCGGCGAGCTGATCGAGAAGAACGTGCCGATGCTCGCCGCGCTGGAAACGCAGGATACCGGCCTGCCGATCGCGCAGACGAGCAAGCAGCTGATTCCGCGCGCGTCCGAGAACTTCAACTTCTTCGCGGAAGTGTGCGTGCAGATGAACGGCCGCACCTATCCGGTCGACGACCAGATGCTGAACTACACGCTGTACCAGCCGGTCGGCGTGTGCGCGCTGGTGTCGCCGTGGAACGTGCCGTTCATGACCGCCACGTGGAAGACGGCGCCGTGCCTCGCGCTCGGCAACACGGCCGTGCTGAAGATGTCGGAGCTGTCGCCGCTGACGGCCGACCAGCTCGGCCGGCTCGCGCTCGAAGCGGGCATCCCGCCGGGCGTGCTGAACGTCGTGCAGGGTTACGGCGCGACGGCTGGCGATGCGCTCGTGCGGCATCCGGACGTGCGTGCGGTGTCGTTTACCGGCGGCACGGTCACCGGCAAGCGGATCATGGAGCGCGCGGGCCTCAAGAAGTATTCGATGGAACTCGGCGGCAAGTCGCCGGTGCTGATCTTCGACGACGCCGATTTCGACCGCGCGCTCGACGCGTCGCTGTTCACGATCTTCTCGATCAACGGCGAACGCTGCACCGCGGGCTCGCGGATCTTCGTGCAGCGCACGATCTACGACCGCTTCGTGCAGGAATTCGCCCGCCGCGCGAACAACCTGGTGGTCGGCGATCCGACCGATCCGGGCACGAATCTCGGCGCGATGATCACGCGCCAGCACTGGGAGAAGGTGACGGGCTATATCCGCATCGGCGAGCAGGAAGGCGCGCGCGTGGTCGCGGGCGGCGCGGACAAGCCGGCCGGCCTGCCCGATCATCTGCGCAACGGCAACTTCGTGCGGCCGACCGTGTTCGCCGACGTCGACAACCGGATGCGCATCGCGCAGGAAGAGATCTTCGGGCCGGTCGCGTGCATCATCCCGTTCGACGACGAAGACGAAGGGCTGCGGCTCGCGAACGACACGGCGTACGGCCTGGCGTCGTACATCTGGACGCAGGATGTGGGCAAGGTGCATCGGCTCGCGCGCGGCATCGAGGCCGGGATGGTGTTCGTGAACAGCCAGAACGTGCGCGACCTGCGCCAGCCGTTCGGCGGCGTGAAGGAATCGGGCACCGGGCGCGAGGGCGGCGAGTACAGTTTCGAGGTGTTCGCGGAGATCAAGAACGTGTGCATCTCGATGGGTTCGCATCATGTTCCGCGCTGGGGCGTGTGACGGGCGCCGGCCGTGTTGTCGCAAGAACGATAGGGAGACTTGAACGATGGGCAAACTGTCCCTCGCCGCGAAGATCACGCACGTGCCGTCGATGTACCTGTCGGAACTGCCCGGCAAGCATCACGGCTGCCGTGATGCGGCGATCCGCGGCCACCAGCTGATCGGCGAGCGCTGCCGCGCGCTCGGCGTCGACACGATCGTCGTGTCGGACGTGCACTGGCTCGTCAACGCCGGCTATCACGTGAACTGCAATGCTCGGTTCGCGGGCACCTATACGAGCAACGAGCTGCCGCATTTCATCCGCGACATGCAGTACGCGTATCCGGGCAACCCGGCGCTCGGCCGGCTGATCGCGGAAACGGCCACCGAGCGCGGCGTGGCGACGCGGGCGCACGAAATCGACAGCCTCGAACTCGAATACGGCACGCTCGTGCCGATGCGCTACATGAACGGCGACCAGCACTTCAAGGTCGTGTCGATCGCCGGCTGGTGCATGTGGCATCAGCTCGACGAAAGCCGGCGCTTCGGCGAGGCGCTGCTCGAGGCGATCGAGAAGAGCGATTCGAACGTTGCGTTCCTCGCGAGCGGCTCGCTGTCGCACCGCTTCAACGACAACGGCAGCCCTGAGGAATCGATTCACCAGATCAGCCGCGAATTCTTCCGGCAGGTCGACCTGCGCGTGGTCGAGCTGTGGAAGCAGGGCGATTTCAAGACCTTCTGCGCGATGCTGCCCGAATACAACGTGCATTGCCACGGTGAAGGCGGCATGCACGACACGGCGATGCTGCTCGGGCTGCTCGGCTGGGATCGCTACGACCGGCCGGTCGAGATCGTCACCGACTATTTCGCGAGCTCCGGCACCGGGCAGATCAACGCGATCTTCCCGCTGCCCTGAGCGCTGCCGCCCGCCACGCCTTCGAATCCGACTGGAGAGTTGCCATGCCACACATCGTCGTCGAATACACCGCGAACATCCGCGACGACGCTCGCATTCCCGCGCTGCTGCGCACGATCAACGCGACGCTGATCGCGCAGGGCGGCGTGTTTCCGACCGGCGGCATCCGCTCGCGCGCGATCGAGCTGCACGATTATTGCGTCGCGGACGGCACGGAGGACGACGCATTCGTCCACGTGACGCTGAAGATCGGCGCGGGTCGCAGCGACGAAACGAAGCAAGCCGCGTGCGACGCGCTGTTCGACGCGATCAAGACGCATTTCGCCGAGCTGTACGCGAAACGCTATCTCGCGTTGTCGATGGAGCTGACCGAGTTCAGCGAAAGCGGCTCGTACAAGCACAACAACATCCACGCCCGCTACAAGCGGGCCGGCTGAACCCCATTTCCGATCCGACCATGCTCGAACCCGCCCTCATCGACCAGCTCGCGCACCGTCTGCACGACGCCGAGCGCGCCCGCACGCAGATCCGCCAGATCTCGCTCGACTATCCCGACATCACGATCGACGACGCGTATGCGATCCAGCGCGCGTGGGTGACCCTCAAGCTCGCGGAAGGCCGCACGCTGAAAGGGCACAAGATCGGCCTCACGTCGAAGGCGATGCAGAACACGTCGCAGATCGACGAGCCCGACTACGGCGCGCTGCTCGACGACATGTTCTTCGACGACGGCGGCACGATCCCGACCGGCCGCTTCATCGTGCCGCGCGTCGAGGTCGAACTCGCGTTCGTGCTCGGCAAGCGGCTCACGGGGCCGAACTGCACGATCTTCGACGTGTACGACGCCGTCGATTACGTCGTGCCGGCGCTCGAGATCATCGACGCGCGCAGCCAGTCGATCGACCCCGATACGAAGCGGCCGCGCAAGGTGTTCGACACGATCGCCGACAACGCGGCGAACGCGGGCGTCGTGATCGGCGGCCGGCCGGTGCGCCCGCAGGACGTCGATTTGCGCTGGGTCGCGGCGATCATGTCGCGCAACGGCGTGGTCGAGGAAACCGGCGTCGCGGCCGGCGTGCTGAACCATCCGGCGAACGGCGTCGCGTGGCTCGCGAACCGGCTGTCGCGTTTCGACGTCGCGCTGGAGCCGGGGCAGATCGTGCTCGGCGGGTCGTTTACGCGGCCCTGCGCGGCGCGATCGGGCGACACGTTCAGCGTCGACTACGGTCCGCTCGGGACGATCCAGTGCTACTTCGAGTGAGGTGAGCGAACGATGCAGATTCCGTCGAATGTCTTCAAGGCCGCGCTCGCGCGCGGTGACGCGCAGGTCGGCCTGTGGCTCGGCCTCGCGAATCCGTACAGCGCCGAAGTGGTCGCGGGCGCCGGTTTCGACTGGTTGCTGATCGACGGCGAACATGCGCCGAACACGATCCCGACGATCCTCGCGCAACTGCAGGCGATCGCGCCGTATCCGTCGCATCCGGTCGTGCGCGTGCCGTGGAACGATCCGGTGATCGTCAAGCAGGTGCTCGATCTCGGCGCGCAGACGTTGCTCGTGCCGATGGTCCAGAGCGCGGACGAGGCGCGTGCGGCGGTGGCCGCGACGCGTTATCCGCCGCACGGGATGCGCGGTGTCGGCAGCGCGCTGGCGCGCGCGTCGCGGTGGAATCGCGTCGGCGAGTACCTGCATCGCGCGAACGACGAGATGGCCGTGCTCGTGCAGGTCGAGACGCGCGCGGGGCTCGATGCGATCGATGCGATTGCGCGGGTCGACGGCGTCGATGGCGTGTTCATCGGGCCGGCTGATCTTGCTGCCGATCTCGGCCATCTCGGCCATCCGGGGCACCCGGACGTGCAGGCCGCGATCGACGGTGCGATCCGCGCGATCAAGGCGGCCGGCAAGGCGCCGGGCATCCTGAGCGCGGATGAAGCGGCCGCGCGGCGCTATCTGGAAGCGGGCGCGTTGTTCGTCGCGGTCGGTGTCGATACGACGTTGCTGGCACGGAGCGCGGAGCGGCTCGCCGCGCAGTTCAAACGAAACGGCGACGACGCCGTGAAGCAGGGCGACGGCACGTATTGATGCGGCGGCGGGCGGTTTTCCCGTGCCGACCGCCGGCTTTTCGCCGCGCGGCTTCATGCATGCGCATGGCCGCACCTATCGCTGCGCTTGGCTTCCCGTTTCCATGTATTTCCCCGGCGTCGTCCCCAGCGCGCGCCGGAACATGTCGATGAACGCGCTCACGTTGTCGTATCCGAGATCGAGCGCGATCGTCGTCACCGGCACGCCGTCGGCAATGCGCTCCAGCGCCCGCAGCAGCCTGGCCTGCTGACGCCACTGCGCGAACGTCAGCCCCGTTTCGGCGACGAAGCGGCGGCTCATCGTCCGCGCGCCGATGCCGGCCCATTCGGCCCATTCCTCCAGCCGCCGGTCGTTCGCGAGATCAGCAGCCAGCGCATCGGTGATCTTCACGAGCCGCGGGTCTCGCGGCCGGACCAGCCCCAGCGCCTCGGCTTCCGATGCCGCGATTTCATCGAGGATCACGTCGGCGATCCGGGTCTGCGCGGCATCCAGATCGGCATCGCCCCAGCTCGCTGCACGCTGCACGGCTTCGCGCAGCAGCGGCGTCGTGCGGATCGCGCGCGGCGTGGCCGGCAGCGTCGCGCAGCGGGCTTCCGCGACGAACGCCGACCAGCCGGCGATCGGCCCGAACGAGCGCAGCGAATGCCGGCAATGCGGCGGAATCCAGATCGCATGGATCGCCGGCACGACCCACTCCTGATCGTCGAGGCCGATCGTCACCAGCCCGCTCAGCGCGCCGACGAGCTGGCCGCGCGCATGCGAATGCGGCGCGGTGATACGCGGGTCGCGTTGCGACAGGACGGCGGCGACCACGAACGGGCCGTCGTCGGACGTGACGAAGCGGGCGGGCAGGAGCGGATCGGACATGGCCGGATATCGGTATCGAATGGCTGTTATACCGGAGATCGGCCGGTTTCGCACGCCTACACTGCGTCCATCGATGACAACCGGAGCAAGACGCGATGCGAGCCGAACAGATGCTTCCCGACCATGCCAACCAAGTCGATGCCGGCGGAACGACGATCCGCAAGGGGACCGTCGGCGCGTTTCTGGTCAATGCGCGTGTATTGACCGATCCGAACGCCGCGCCGGCCGAGAGGGCGCGCGCGGAGGCCGATGCGATCGACGCATTGCCCGCGCTGCGTGCGCTCGGCCTGTTCGACGTGCTCGAAGTACGCGATCCCGCGCTGCGCGCATGGCTCGATGCCCGATAAAGGCCCACCCCTCCAGAATTGAAGGAATCACCATGAAAGCAGCAGTCGTTGAAGGCGCTGGACAACGTCCGATTTATACGGAGTTCGAACCGCCGGGCGCGATGCCGGGCCACAGCCTGATCGACGTGACGGCGTCCGCGCTGAGCCGCATCGCGCAGGGGCGTGCGGCGGGGACGCATTATTCGTCCGTTGGCGGTTATCCGTTCGTCGTCGGTGTCGACGGCGTGGGGCGTCTCGAAGATGGTCGGCGCGTCTATTTCTTCGGTGCGCCCGCGCCGTTCGGCGCGATGGCCGAACGTACGATCGCGCCCGATACGCAGTGCGTGCCGCTGCCGGACGCGCTCGACGATGTCACGGCGGCGGCGATCGCGATTCCCGGGATGTCGTCGTGGGCGGCGCTGACCGAACGCGCGAGGTTCGTTGCGGGCGAGAC
>NZ_JACFYV010000086.1:0-24664 GCF_016759955.1 Burkholderia sp. KCJ3K979 | reverse complement strand
CGTTGCGTGTGGGTCGCCGCGCCGACATGCATGCTGTACCGTCTGTTTTAACGATTCGTCACCATTGACACGAGAATGTCCGAGCGGCGGTTTGGACGCGGCAAGCCTTGGTGCTCGCGGCATTCAGGATGGTCATCGACTGGATTCGTCATCGCCAGAATGACGTCATTTCGATTCATTGGAAATCGAAAGCCGGGTTGTCCGAATAAGATCGTTCCGCCTTTTTGAGTGCTGCATCGTCGCATGCACATGCAGCGAAGGACGGAACGAATATGGCCATCGAACCCAAGGATTTACTGCCGCACTTCGAACGCGAGATGACGCTGCTGCGCCGTTCGATGCAGACGTTTGCTCAACGCTTTCCCAAAGTAGCCGCTCGGCTGGCGATCACCGGCGGGCATTCGGACGATCCGCACGTCGAACGCCTGTTGCAGTCGTTCGCGTTGATGGCAGCGTGTCACGACGTCCGTCTCGACGATGATGTGCCTGCGTTTACGCACAGTTTTCTCGATACGCTGTATGGCGTTTTCCTGCGCCCGTTTCCGTCGTGTGCGATTGCGCAATTTCATGGCGACTTCGGCAGCGAACCGACTGGGCCGCGCGTCGTTCCTCGTGGCGATCGGCTGATCGCACCGATCGGCAAGGAAGTATTTCGCATTGAAGATGACATTGCGATCGCGCCGCTGACGGTGTCGGCGGTGCGTTATACGACATCGGCGGTCGCGCCGCGCGACGTCGCACTGCCTCCGGAAACGACCGGGTTGCTGACCTTCACGTTCGAGCTCACCACACCGACGGCGACGTTCGGCATCGTGCCGGACAGATTGCGTCTGCATTTCACCGGCGCGAGGGAAATCGTCGCGGCGCTCACCGATGCCGCGTTGCTTCTTGCCGGCCGAGGCTTCGCCGAAGCAGACGATTCAACGCGCTGGAAGCGCCTCCCGGAGGCGATGTTCACGGCCGTCGGCTTCGAGCCCGCCGACGCGCTGCTCGACGTGCGGCCGGACGATGTCCTCTGGCCGTTCCATTTGCTGATGACATATTGCGCGGTGCCGGAGCGTTTCGACTTTGTCGACCTGGACATGCGGGCGATCAAGCGAATCGCCGGCAGCGGACGTCGCGTCGTGCTCCACCTGGCGATCGCGGGCGTGCATCCGGATTCGCACCGTGCCCAGCGCCTGGCTGCCGCCACGGCCGACCATGTCCGGTTGTTTTGTGCGCCGGTCATCAACCTGTTTCAGGACGACGCCCAGCCGATCGAGACGCGCGCCGGTTGCGCCCATTACGCGGTGAAGGCCCTTGCGCAAGCGGGAGCGTCGCGCACGGCGATCTGGTCGATCGATACCGTTCGTCATGTTTTCGACTCGGGTGCGTCGACGCTCGCACCGTTCCGGTCGCTGCAGCATGGCACGGGCATGCGTCCCGGATTGTTCTGGACGGTATTGCGCGACGAGGCACGGCGGGCACCGAAGGAGCCTGTTGATTCCCGGTCCAAGGAGGCGGACACGACCCCGACGCCGGCCGAAACCGCCGAGTCGCTTCGCGGCGTCGAACTGGAACTGGTCGACCAGGACGGACGCCCTGCCGATCCCGGCCATCGCAAGCTGGAGATCCAGCTGTCCTGCACGCAGGGCGATCTGTCCGGGATGCGGGAGCGCGAGCTGGCGATGCCCAGCGGCGACCCGTTGGGAACGATTTCGCTGCTGAACCGGCCGACACGGAGCCAGCCGCCCGCGTTTCGCTACGGGGAGCTGTGGGATCTGCTGTCGCTCCTCGTGCCGCAGGCGATCCGACTGGACAAGGGCGGCCTGACCCAGCTCAGGCGGCTTTGCGCACGCTGGGCGGAAGACGCCGTCGACGCCGGCCGGCGCTTCGATGCGATCGTGTCGTTGTCGACGGCGCGCGTGCGGTGCTGGCTGCCCGGCAAGCCGGCATCGGCTTTCGTACACGGGCTGGAAGTGCGGCTGGTCGTGGACGAGCAGCGTTTCGCCGCGTTCAGCCTGAGCGGATTCGCGCACGTGATGGAGCGGCTTTTCGCACCCTACGTACCGGTCACCAGTTTCGTGCAGGTCGTGCTGTTTTCGGCCGCTACCGGGGCGCCGCTTCGGCGCGGCGCGCCGCGTCCGGGCACCCAGCCGCTGGTCTAGTTTTCGGATTTTCAGGGCCCGAACGAAAACGTTTGCGGCATCTTTCAAGCGGTCGGGTTTTACCCTACATTATCGGGGCTGCGGGCCGGCGAGCCGGCTCATGGAACCTGAGATCACACGCAAGGAACAAGAATGAGTTTCGCTCCGAACGGGGGTATTCCCAGTGGATTGGGCGGTAGTGCGCTCGGCTCGTTGAGCGCGCTCGGGGGCCTCGCCGGCCCGGTGGCGTCGAGTGTGGCCGGCAGCCTCGGGCCGCTCGCGGGGCTGGCCGGGCACGTCGACACCGTCCAGCGCGCGCTGCAGCTCGCACAGACCGGTTTCTCGCTGATGGAGAAGACGCCCGGCGCCATCGCCGAAGCGATCAACGGCGCCGCCAACCCCGCGCGCCTGACCCAGCTCAACCGTTACGTGACGCTCGATACGCCGCTCGGTCCGGATGTGCTGCTGGTCAGCGCGGCCGTCGTCGACGAGCACGTGAACCGCTTGCCGGAAATCCATCTCGACCTGCTGTCGCATCGCCACGACCTGCGCCCGGAGGACCTGATCGGCCAGCAGGTCAAGATCCGCTTCGATCAGCAGGCGCGCCTGTCGACGCTCGAACGCGTCGTCGCGTCGGGGGCAGTCGAGGGCGACCGCTACTTCGACGGCTACGTCGCGTCGTTCGACCGGGCCGGCAATCCCGGGAACGTCACGCAATACCACCTGACGGCCGTGCCGTGGTTCTGGTTCCTCACGCGCTCGACCGACTGCCGGATCTTCCAGAACAAGACCGCGCAGGACATCCTCACCGAGATCTTCCAGGAACACGGTTTTTCCGATTTCACGTTCGACATCCGGACCAGCCAGAAGCCGCTCGAGTACGTCGTGATGTACCAGGAGAGCTACTACAACTTCTGCGCGCGGCTGATGGAGCAGGAAGGGCTCGTGTGGACGCACCGCTACGAGAAGGACAAGCACTTTCTCGTGATCGGCGACACGAACCTGCTGTTCCGCCCGATCGACGGGCTCGCCACCGTGCCGTTCGCCGCGACCGAGGCCAGCGAAGACAGCGGCATCGACCAGTTGCACGAAGGCCGGCGCTTCGGCGTCGGCAAGGTCACGTTCCGCGACTTCAACCACGAGAATCCGTCGTCGCCGCTGATGCTGGTCGAGGCCGGGCCGCAAAACCTCAAGCATGCGCGGCTCGATGCGACCGAGCGGTTCGAGCACCAGTCGCTGTACGACCACGGCGACGACGGCAACCGCTACGCCCGTTTCGCGATGGAGGCCGAGGAGGCGCAAGCCCATCGCTACACGGGCGGCGGCTACGCGTGGCGCATGACCACGGCCGGCGCCGTGACCGTCGCGAATCATCCCGTCCTCGAGAACAACCAGGAATACGTGATCCTGCACGTGCGTCACGAGGCCGTGAACGACTATACGCAGCACAGCGCGAAGCTGCCGTACCGCAACAGCTTCTCGCTGTTGCCGAAGAAGATCCCGTACCGGGCGCCGCGCGCGACGCCGAAGCCCGTAATTCACGGCACGCAGTCGGCGATCGTCGTCGGGCCGAAGGGCGAGGAAATTCATACGAACGGCAGCGCGGTGAAAGTGCATTTCCCGTGGGATCGGCGCGGCAAGAAGGACGGCTCCGATTCGATGTGGGTGCGCGTGTCGCAGCCGTGGGCGGGCGACGGGTGGGGCGCGGCCGCGATTCCGCGGATCAAGCAGGAAGTGCTGGTGGCGTTCAATCAGGGCGATCCGGATAACCCCGTGATCGTCGGCCGCGTGTTCAACGGCGAGCAGGGCAACCCGTATCACGGCGCGGCCGGCCAGACGATGGGGATCAAGAGCCAGACGCACAAGGGGCAGGGGTCGAACGAGTTGCTGATGAGCGACGTCAATGGTGCGCAGATGCTCTACATGCATGCGCAGAAGGACATGCATACCGTGGTCGAGGATGCGCAGTGGACTCAGGTTCTCAAAGGCGACCGGACTGTCGAGGTGGGCAAGGGCAACCATACGACGGCTATCGCGGTTGGCAACCTGTCGGACGTTGTCGTGCAGGGCAATACGCTGCATCAGACGCCCCAGGGTGTGCACACGCTGGAAGCCAAGGAACTCTGGATCAAGATCGGCGGCGACGGCGGCACGCGGATCCACATGACAGCCGACTCGATCGATATCTACAAGGGCGAGTCGGTGATCCATCTGGATGACGGCAATATCAATATCCAGGCTGCTCGAACCGACATCAACCCGAAGAACGGCTAATACCAATAACCAATAAGGATAACAAAGCATGTACCAGATGCAGGAAGGCACGTTGGCGCTGCCCGTGGAATGGCAGGACAAAACGATGAACGTGTTCGTGTCGGCGGCGACTGGCACGGAGGGCGTGAGTTTCGTGATCACGCGCGAGCGGCTGCCGTGGGGCATGAAGTTCGCCGAATATGTGACGAGCGAAATCCGGAAAGTGGCGAAGCAGGTTCCGGATTACGCCGAGGTCGCGAATGAAGACGCCACGGTATCCGGGCGCGCTGCACACGTGCACGAGTTCACCTGGACGAACAACCAGGCGCTCATTCATCAGCGGCTGACGATGGTGGAATACGGGCAGGTTGTCCTGATGCTCACCTTCACCGCGCCCGGTACGCTGAGCGACACACAGCGCGAACAAATCCGGACCGTGATTCAGAGCCTTCAGTTGCGCGATCCGGTCTGAGGCCGCAATGTCGGACACGCCGAACTACAACGAGCCGAGCGGCAGCGCCCAGGAGCGTCTCGATCAGATCGCCAGGCTGGAGGATGGTGAAGCCGCGAAAGCGGCCGAGCAGCCGTTTTACGAGCACCTCAACTATGGGATGCTCGGCGCCGACGCGGGCCTGACCGCCGTCGAGGGAACGGCCGCCGGCCTGGGTGCCGCCGGTACGGCGCTGGCGGGTGGCGCGACCGGCGGGGCAGCACTGGGCGCGGGCGCGATTGCGGCGGGCACCGTCATGCTTCCGCTGGCGATTGCGGTCGGCGGTGCGTGGGCGCTCGACAAGGTTGGCGTGACCGGCTGGCTATCGAAGGAATTCACGCAGGTTGGCGACGCGCTCGGCCTCACGATCGGTCGCGGCGACCCGCACCCCGCCTGCATTGGCGATCGGATTGCGCACTCGTCGGGTTTTATGGGGATTCTCGCCGGTATTGCCGTGGGAGTCGCGATTGGCGTGGCAGTGGCGGCGACCGTGGCAACCGGTGGACTCGCCGGCGCGCTGATTGTCGGCGCGTGCATGGCGGGTGGCCTGACGCTGGGTAGTGCGCTCGCGTCGGCGAGCCAGAGCATGGGCACCAACTGTGGCGAGATCGTCACCGGTTCGAGCAATGTGTACTTCGAAGGCAAGAAGGTGGCGCGTGTCACGGACCTGGTGAAATGCGATCACCATTCCGGCGTGCCGCAGGCACTCGTCGACGGCAGCAAGACCGTGTTCGTCAATGGCCTGCCGCTGGTGCGGATCGGCCACGAAACGCACTGTAGCGGCAAGGTCAATTCGGGGCGCAACAGCATCTGGATCGACAAGACGACTGGACAGTACGGTCCGAAGAACCCGGAACTGTCCGCGACTCAGGAATTCCTGGCGGGTTTGCTCGGCGGGATCGTAGGGGGCGGAGTCGGAAAATTTGCCGGCAAGGGGCTGCGGGGGTTGCGCGAAAAATTCCGGCCCGAGCCCACCCGATCCGCGGAACAGAAGGGCATCAAGGACGAGAACCGGCCGACGTGCAAGGACCCGGTTGATCCTGTGTCCGGAGAAATGCTCGAGATCCGGACGGATCTCGTCATTCCCGGCATCCTCCCTCTCGAGTTCAAACGACGCTATCGGACTCGATCGGACGATCATGGATTGCTCGGTCACCGCTGGTCGGACAACTGGTCGCAGCAATTGACGTTCGATGGTGGCCGCTTCGTGAGATACCACGACGGCGCTGGCCTTGTGATCGGCTTTGACGCGCCCGATATGGCGCTCAACGGCATCAACTTGCGCGAGCCGCGTTATCGGCTGGTCGGAAGCCGGCTCGAACCGCGCATCTTCGATCGCGATACGCGGCAACTGCGTATTTTCGCGCCGCTCGTCGATGGGCGTTCGTCTCGCCTCGAACGAATCGAGGACCTCGACGGCAACAAGATCGTTCTTTCCTACGATGTTGCCGGCCGTCTGAGCGGCATGGCCCATAGCGACGGCTATCGGCTCGAGATTGCCTATCCCGGGCACGGCCGGCGGCTGCAACGGATCGTCCTCCATGATGCGGACGGTGGTTCCAGAACGCTTGTGGGCTACGACTACCAGAACGGCATGCTTACCCATGTGGCGAGCTTCCAGTTTGGGCAGTTCTATTACGCGTACGACGAACACGGCTGGATGACCCAATGGCGGGATACAGACCAGACCGATGTTCGATATCGGTACGACGACGCTGGTCGTGTAGTCGAAACAGGTACACGGCAGGGCTATCACACGGGCCGATTCATCTACGAAGCCGGCTGCACACGCGTGATTGACGTCGATGGCGAATGGACCTACGCCTATAACGACGAAGGCCTTGTAACGGCCGAAACTGATCCGCTCGGTCATTGCACTTACTCCGAATGGGAGCTTGGTCGTTTGATGACCCGGATTGATCCGCTTGGCCGACGGACGGACTATCGATACGACGAGCGAGGCCAACTGACTTCGGTCGTCGAAAGCTCAGGGAGGACGGTTGACTTCGATTATGACGATGAGCAGCGCCTAACCGGGGCGCGCTTGCCGAACGGCGGCACGATCAAGCTCGAGTACGACCATCTGTATCGGTTGATTGCACGGACCGAGCCGGACGACAACAAAACGACCTATCGCTATGGGCCCCGTGGCGAACTGCTGCGAGTGGTTCAAGGTGATCGCGAGACGCGCCTGGACTACGATGACCGGCTGCGGCTGACCGACATCGAATTGCCAACGGGGGCGCGTTTTAGGCGCAGGATAGACGTACTGGGCCGGCTGTTGGAGGAAACGTCGCCCGATGGGCATGTGACGCGTTATGACTATGCTGACGGTCCGGCAAATCCGCGCGGTCTGCTGAGCGCGGTTACGCGCCCCGATGGCTCGGTATCGAGGGCACGCTATAACAGCGAGAGCCTGCCCGTCGAGTGGATCGATCCGCTAGGACGTACGATCCAGCGAACCTACGGTCCATTCGACCTGCTTACTGCGTCGATCGACGCGGCCGGACATGCAACGCGTTTTGAGTACGACCATGCGACCCGGCTGACGAAGGTTATCAATGCGCTGGGAGAGACTTACACATACCGCTACGACGCGGCCGGGCGTCTCGCGGCCGAAATTGACTGGGGAGGCCGCGCGACCGAATACGAGCACGATGCCGTTGGTCGCCTGCTGACGAAGACACTGCCCGACGGTGGCCAGTGGCGCTATACATACGATGCATCCGACCGGCTCATCGAGATCGATGCCGGCGACGTGAAGCTTGCCTACCGCTACGATGCGAGCGGCCGATTGGCGTCGGCGGAGGTCCAGGGTGAGCACGCTCATGTGACGCGCTTTGCCTACGACAGGAATGGCCGCTTGATCGGCGAAGATCAGCACGGCGAACTGTTGCGGCACGTCTACGACGCCGATGGACAACGCCGTCTGCGGATGACACCTAGGCGCGAGACCGCCTATGCGTACGATGTATCCGGGGCTTTGACGCAAGTCGGGGAACTGACGATCCGGCGTGATGGGTTAGGGCGCGAGATCGGCCGTGAGGCGGGAGATTTCGTCGCGCAGCAACAGTACGATGCGCTCGGCCGGATACGCCGGCAGATTGCGGGGCCTGCCGTAGCCTTCGATGCCTTGCAAGCCGATCCGGCCCGGGCGCTCGAGCAATTGACGCGGCAGGTCTATCAGTACGACGCAGCCGGGCAACTGGAGCGAGTCGACACCGGCGCGGATACGCTCACCTACCAGCGCGATGAGCGCGGCCAGATCATCTCCGCAGAAAGTCTGCTGCAGCCAAGCGAGCACTTCCGCTATGACGCTGTGATGAACATTGCCGCGCACGGGCAACGGGCACCTGTGGATGCCCACCACTATCGCCGCGGAGGTCTGCCGGAACAGGTTGGCTACGCACGCTATCAATACGATGCACGTGGCCGCACGATCGAGAAGACGGTCGAACAGCCGGGGTTCAGGCCGAAAACGTGGCAATACACGTGGGATGGCCTCAATCGGCTCGTGAAGGTCGTTACGCCCGAGCGCGGTGTTTGGGCGTATCGCTATGACGCTTTCAATCGCCGGATCGAGAAGCAGCAAGTCGGCGGCCGTGAAACGGTGAGGTTCCTGTGGGACGGTCCGATGCTTGCCGAGCGCTGGATCGAGCAGCGGGATGGTACGACGGGCCAAGTCGTGACCTGGCATATCGAGCCGGGCAGTTTTTCGCCGCTCGCGCAGGAGACCGACGACGGGCTGTATCCGATTGTGACGGATCAGGTCGGTCTGCCAAAGACGGTGTTCAACGAACATGGCAAGCCGGTGTGGAAGGCCGCGTACTCCGTGTGGGGGAAGCTACTGCCGGCCAAGCGAGCTGCGAATGATGCGCAAAACACTTCGATCGACACGGCACTGCGCTTCCCCGGCCAGTGGGCGGACGACGAAACGGGACTCAACTACAACCTGAATCGCTACTACGATCCGGATTCGGGACAGTACCTCACCCCTGATCCAATTGGACTTGAAGGCGGGTTGCGGACGCAAGGTTACGTCGCCGATCCTTTCGTTGAATTCGATCCTCTCGGCCTCGCTACTTGTAACACTAATGAACCTCAAGTCGATAAGGGCTTGAGTGGCCGTGGTGTTCGCCCGGGGCCAGGTGAACGTTCGCTGACAAAGGAGCAATATCGTGAGTTGATGCGCAATCGAAATCAGGGTGATGCGCTGCAAGCCGCTTTGGATCAGAAGATTGCGTCACAGGACTACGTTTATCGCGCAACCACTTGGAGAGCTGTCGAAAATTACCGCAAGCAAGGCAGTATCAGTGGCTACAAGGGTGCGGGAACCTACATGTCGACAGACTACGTCGGGACGAATCAAGGCGTGCTGATGGACCGTGGTCAGGTTTTCCAGCATTGGGGACCACCGGATGTTTTGTTGAAGATTCCGACATCAGAGCTGTCTTCTGCAACGGTTCCGAGACCGCTCGGTGGAAAGCTACCGGTCGGATGGGAGCCCGAGACATCGTTTTACCCCGCGGCCGGATCCGGTGGACAGAATCAGTTCATGGGAACAACCAAATCGTGGTCTGACGACTGGATTATTCCGGTCGAAAAATGAGTGTGAATACCATGGATCAAGATCTTCAGAGGATGCTCCGTCGCTATCGCGATCGAGACATTGATTTGCAGCAACTGCGTGTATGGTTAGATAACGAATGCGCTCGTGTCGAGACACAAATTCCACGAGGGCAATTACTGAAGTTGAGGAGGGGAAGCGAAGCACAGAGCAACGGAGTGATCGCGCAGTTGCTCCCGGCATGCACGCACTGTCTCTGGGTCGGTTCGCCCAAACAGTTCGTATCACGCTTGGAATATCAGCAATATTCGCAACGTCGTGACGCTGCTGTTATCAGTGGAGTCCTCGCGGAAATTGCCCCGCCTCCTTTCGACTCCGAAGGGAGCGGATCAGCAGGTTCTGCAATGTACTATCGCTGCACTCGGTGCCATTCGATTTGGGTATTCGTGGAACCGGAGCGGGCAGAAAACGGTTCGTGGAATAGGGTTATTTAGAATTGGATCGGTGAATGCTGGTGCACTTAAACAACCGATCATGGTAATGTGATAAGGCAAGTTGAGCTGCGTCGAATTTAGTGAAGGCTCGTATTATTTGGAGAATCGAGCCATGAACAAGAAGACACTTAGGTTTTTTCAGGAAGGTCGAAGCGGCGGTGGAGTGTAACGCCTAGTGGCGACCAACGCAGCGCCATGTCGCGCTCGATTCCGAGCCCGGGCCGCTTCGGCATTGCCGCCTGCCCGTCGACGATATCGAGCGGCTCGCGCATACGCCCATCGCCTTCCTGGTGTGTATCGATCACGGGGATCGTGCCGGGCGTCGCCGCGGCCGCATGCTCGTAAAGGTCGTGATGCTGGAGCGCGGTATTTGGCTTTATCGCTACGATGGAGGCTGGGCTCTAATTAGGAGATTCTGATGTCGTGCGTAAAGTGTCGCAATTTTGGCGGAACGAGCGCTAACTATGAATATTTTGGTATAAATATTTCCGGGCACAAAGAGTTGTACCGGTGCAAGAATTGTGATCAATTTCTAGAAATTGTTGCGGAAGCTCGCTCCCCGTATTTCCTCACGTTCGAACGAGCCAAAGAGAACTTTCCAGATGCTCGAGAGCTCGATAACTTTGTCCCGCGAACGTAACTTAATAAGCAAGCTCGCAACATACTGCGATGGAATCGACGGTTGGAAAATATTCCGAATTTTGAGAAATAAAGTTTCTCCGGAATCCGGAGAAGAGATGTTGCTGCGGGCGGCGGTAGCTGGAAAATGCTCTCCGGCCATTTCGCGATGGATGCCAGGCGTAGGCCTATCGCTATAGTGGCTGCAGCTAAGCGTGGCGTATGACCGCGGAAGGTACTGTCGACGTGGTGAAGCCTGCGGTCCTGCGGAACAATGGGAAATATGTGAGCTTGCACTTACGTCAGGAGGTGCTGAACGCCTGTAGGCAGTACGGCGCCGAGCAGCTATGCCGCGCAGCTTCGTACTGCTGCCGAAGACTGCAGCCACACAGTACGCCGAAGACGGTAGCCTACTGCACGCCTTCGGCGATTATCACCGGTCCAGAAGACGCGGGAATCTATACTAACGGCGGCTGGTCAACGATGCGTGCTTTGTTCCGGCCCGAAAGATGTGGATCGAGATTGAGTTGACGGGCGGATCGTCACGCAGCTGCAAGCGCAACGCCGACAGAGGCGACCGCGCTGCGCAACGTCGCGCACCGCGCCGGACAGGGTAGCCCAGCCCTAAGCGGCAGCTACCCCAAAACCCCACCTCACCAAGCAATATCGCAAGACGACCGCGACGTCCCCACCCCACCGGTAGCCGTGCACTTCGTCCCCGATCCATTGTCATAAAACGTCCGCGTCTCTGGCTGCGGCACCGACGGATCGAACGGATTCGGCGCCCCATGCGGACCGCGCGGCGCATCGTACGGCCGCTGCGGCGCATACGAACCGCCCCTTGCAGCAAACCGAGAGCCGTTCGCGCGCAGGTATTCATTCCAGTTCTGCTCGCGCTGCTCATACCCGGGCACTGCGCGACCCAGGCTATCGCTCCCGCCCGCGCCGAGCGCGACGCGGTTCGGCGGCAAGACAAAATCGGGTTCACGCCCGGAAGAAGCGGGCAGCGGCGCTACCAGCGCGTCGCTTGTCACCCTCAACGGCCGCGTATCCGGCGTATCGAACGGGCTACGTTCGGCAGGCGCAGCGAACTGCACCCGTCGGCGGCTCATACGCGCCGGATGTCCATCATCCCGAGCAGCCGCACGCCGCTCCGAGCGAAACACGTTCGCACCGGCCGACCGATCGGTCAGCGTATCGCGTCCTGAAGCATGGGAAGCAGAAACAGAAAGCGCGCACGCGATCGCGGCGGCGGAAGAAAAGCGGATTGGGCAATTCATGGGCGATCCGAAGCAGGTGATGTGCATTGAACAAAAACGGCAGATCACTGGCTGGCGGCTGAGCGACGAGGGTGCGTCGAAGCGGCCCTGAAGCGACTGCGAGGCGCGGTGAACGCGACTTGCAGGGAGGGCTGGCTGGATTGCAGAAACGAGTTCGTATTATTTCACGGAAATATCAAAAAGCTTTCAAATTGTTTAGTTTCTCAGGTAAACAGTAAAACTTGCCGCCTCATCGAGCGCCCCGTCCTGGTGCGTGCTCACACAATCATCAGTCGATTGATTTCCAGCGACCAGAGCCCTCGGCAACCTAAAAAACGCATCACCGGGGAGTCTCCATCGCCGAACGCCAAGCCCAGCAAGGAACCCGCCCTACCTTCTTGCCAAAATAGCTACCCGATTGCACTCGAGGCAAACGTTCTCGCCTCCCCGAGGTTGCGCCGTGATCGCCACCCACTATCTCAAAAGCCTACGTGTTTTCCCTCGGTCGACAGGCATTTTTGACAGACGATTAAAAAACGCCCATATAATTTCGGTTGCCTTGCCAACGGCTGTCGGACCATCCTTCCGAACGAGCAGTTGGCAAGCGGGGCAGGCGAAACGCTTGCGCAATGCAAGACGCATCACGATGTCTTTCCGAACCAGACGTCCCCTTCGGGGACTGCAAGAGCCGGGCCCCGCTACGCAACATTCCGCTGGAGTTCCGTCTTCTATGTGTCTCGGGCGTGTCCCATGTCCTCGCCCCGGGTGCTGTTCGATTGCGCAAGTCATGCCGCCTTTGCCCGTATGACTAAACAACATCGAGGAGCTCCCAGATGACGCTGTCCCGTCTTACGTCCATTTCCGTCGCCGCCGTGCTGTTCGCCGCCGGCGCCGCCGCCGCGCAAGCGGAAACCGTGAAGATCGCCATCGCTGGTCCGATGAGCGGCTCGGTCGCCCAGTACGGCGACATGGTGAAGGCCGGCGCGCTGACCGCGATCGAACAGATCAACGCGGCCGGCGGTGCGGGCGGCAACAAGTTCGAAGTCGTGATGATGGACGACGCGTGCGAACCGAAGCAGGCCGTCGCCGTCGCCAACAAGATCGTCAGCCAGAAAATCAAGTACGTGATCGGTCACGTGTGCTCGGGTTCGACGATTCCCGCGTCGGACATCTACGAGAACGAAGGCATCGTGATGGTCACGCCGTCGGCCACCGCGCCGCAGCTGACGGAAGGCAAGAAGCGCCACTTCATCTTCCGCACGATCGGCCGCGACGACCAGCAAGGCCCGGCCGCCGCGCACTACATCATCAACAACGTGAAGCCGAAGAAGGTCGCGGTCCTGCACGACA
This sequence comes from Burkholderia sp. KCJ3K979, assembly GCF_016759955.1. Classification (NCBI taxonomy): domain Bacteria; kingdom Pseudomonadati; phylum Pseudomonadota; class Betaproteobacteria; order Burkholderiales; family Burkholderiaceae; genus Burkholderia; species Burkholderia sp. KCJ3K979. Next base: position 11,507 of record NZ_JACFYV010000086.1, on the reverse strand, counting down.
AGCAGTCGTACGGCCAGGGCATCGCGTCGTCGGTGAAGAAGGACCTCGAAGCGGCGAAGATCCCGGTCGTGCTGTTCGAAGGCGTCAACGCCGGCGATTCGGACTACTCGGCGATCATCACGAAGCTGAAGTCGCAAGGCGTCGATTTCGTCTACTTCGGCGGCTACCACCCGGAAATGGGCCTGCTGATGCGCCAGGCGCGCGAGCAGGGCGTGAAGGCGACCTTCATGGGGCCTGAAGGCGTGGGCAACAAGGACGTGACGGCGATCGCCGGCCCGGCTTCGGAAGGCATGCTGGTCACGCTGCCGGCCGACTTCTCGGCCGATCCGGCCAACGCGGCGCTCGTGAAGGCGTTCGCGGACAAGAAGCGCGACCCGAACGGCCCGTTCCAGATGCCGGCGTACGCCGCGGTGAAGATCATCGCCGACTCGATCGCGGGAGCGAAGACGACCGACCCGACGAAGGTCGCCGCGTACATGCACAAGACGACGTTCGACACGCCGATCGGCAAGGTCGCGTATGACGCACAGGGCGACCTGAAGGCGTTCAAGTTCGTCGTGTACACGTGGCACAAGGACGCGACGAAGACCGCCGCCAAGTAAGACGGAGTACCCGCCCATGCGCCCGCCCTGTCCGAAACCCGGACGGGGCGGGTGCGTATTGGCCGCGCATTCCCCGTGCGCGGCCAAGGAGGGCGGCCCGAGACGACACCGTGCGTTGCGCGCGGCCGAGCGCCGTGATCCGGCGACGGCATGCGACCCAGCGCCAACGGGAGCTTCCCGCACATGACTGACTTCTTTCCTCAATTCGCCCAGCAGCTGGTCAACGGCCTGACGCTGGGTGCGATCTATGCGTTGATCGCCATCGGCTATTCGATGGTCTACGGCATCATCGGCATGATCAACTTCGCCCACGGCGAGATCTACATGATCGGTGCGTACGTGGGCCTCGTGACCCTGACGGCCATCGGCATCTCCGCCGGCTATCCGCTGCCGCTCGTGCTCGGCGCCGCACTGATCGTGTCGGTGATCGTCACCGGCCTGTACGGCTTCGCGGTCGAGCGCGTCGCGTATCGCCCGCTGCGCGGCGGCCCGCGCCTCGTGCCGCTGATCTCCGCGATCGGCATGTCGATCTTCCTGCAGAACTACGTGCAGATCGGCCAGGGGGCGCGCGACGTGTCGGTGCCCGTGCTGATCTCCGGCGCGTTCGAAATCCATCTCGGCGGCGACTACGACGTGACGATTCCGTATGCGCGCCTGTTGATCGTCTGCGTGACGCTCGTGCTGATGATCGCGCTCACGCTGTTCATCTCGCATTCGCGGATGGGCCGTGCGTGCCGCGCGTGCGCCGAGGACATGAAGATGGCGAACCTGCTCGGCATCGACACGAACCGCGTGATCTCGTTCACGTTCGTGCTCGGCGCGATGCTGGCGGCCGTCGGCGGCGTGCTGATCGGGCTGACGATCGGCAAGCTGAATCCGTATATCGGCTTCGTCGCGGGCATCAAGGCGTTCACCGCCGCAGTGCTCGGCGGGATCGGCAGCATTCCGGGCGCGATGCTCGGCGGCGTGCTGCTGGGCCTGGCCGAAACCTTCGCCGCGGGCTACATGCCGGCCGAGTACAAGGACGTGGTCGCGTTCGGCCTGCTCGTGCTGATCCTGCTCTTCCGCCCGACCGGCCTGCTCGGCAAGTCGGACATCGAAAAGGTTTGAGGGAGACGCAGATGAGTCAAGTCATTTCCGTTCGCCGCCCGGCCGCCGACGCGTCGTTCGGCCAGGCGCTGAAGAATGCCGTGGCCGCCGCGATCCTGACGGCGATCCTCACGATTCCGGTGCTCGGGCTGCAACTGAAGCTCGATGGTTACCAGGTCGTGCTGACGCCGCATTGGCGCCCGGTATGGATCGCGGTCGCGGCCGTGTTCCTGTTCCAGTTGTTCAAGCCGTGGCTGATGCGCGCGAAAGCGGCCGTGAAGCTGCCGGCGGCGCCCGCGATGGGCGCACAGCAGCAGCGCGTGATCATCTGGGTGCTGCTCGCCGTTGGCCTCGTGTGGCCGTTCTTCGGCTCGCGCGGCGCGGTGGACGTCGCGACGCTCGCGCTGATCTACGTGATCCTCGGCCTCGGGCTGAACATCGTGGTCGGTTTCGCGGGGCTGCTGGACCTCGGCTATGTCGGGTTCTACGCGGTCGGCGGCTATACGTACGCGATGCTGAACCAGTATTTCGGGCTGTCGTTCTGGGAGTGCCTGCCGATCGCGGCGATCGCCGCGGCGACGTTCGGCTTCCTGCTCGGCTTCCCGGTGCTGCGCCTGCGCGGCGACTATCTGGCGATCGTCACGCTCGGCTTCGGCGAAATCATCCGCCTGCTCGCGAACAACCTGACGAGCCTCACCGGCGGTCCGGACGGCATATCGAGCATTCCGAAGCCGACGGTGTTCGGCTTCGAGATGGCGCGCTCGGCGAGCGTCGAAGGCGCGAAGACCTTCCATGAACTGATCGGGCTGGAATACAGCGGCGAGCACATGGTGATCTTCCTGTACCTGATCGCGCTGCTGCTGGTGGGCTTCACGCTGTTCGTGACGAGCCGCCTGATCCGCATGCCGATGGGCCGCGCATGGGAAGCGCTGCGCGACGACGAGATCGCATGCCGTTCGCTCGGCCTGAACCCGACGCGCATCAAGCTGTCGGCGTTCACGCTCGGCGCGGCGTTCGCGGGCATCGGCGGCGCGTTCTTCGCGGCGCGTCAGGGCCTCGTCAATCCTGAATCGTTCACCTTCATCGAATCGGCGCTGATCCTCGCGATCGTCGTGCTCGGCGGGATGGGCTCCCAGCTCGGCGTGATTCTCGCGGCGATCCTGCTGACCGTGCTGCCGGAAGTCGCGCGCGGGTTCGCCGAATACCGGATGCTGATCTTCGGTCTGGTGATGGTGTTGATGATGATGTGGCGTCCGCAGGGCCTGCTGCCCGCGAGCCGTCCTCATGTGGAGCTGCCGCAATGAGCGCGAATGCAGAACTGTTGAAGGTGGCCGGGCTGCAGATGCGCTTCGGCGGGTTGCTCGCGGTGGACGGCATCGATTTCGACGTGCGCCGCGACGAGGTGTTCGCGATCATCGGGCCGAACGGCGCGGGCAAGACCACGGTGTTCAACTGCGTCGGCGGCTTCTACAAGCCGACCGGCGGCGACGTGGTGCTCGACGGCCACGCGATCGCCGGGCTGCCGAGCCACAAGATCGCGTTGAAGGGCCTGGTGCGGACGTTCCAGAACATCCGCCTGTTCAAGTCGCTGACGGTGGTCGAGAACCTGCTCGTCGCGCAGCATCGCAAGGTGAAGGCCGGGCTGCTGCACGGCCTGTTCGCGACGCCCGCGTACCGTCACGCCGAGAAGGAAGCGCTCGAGCGCGCGGCCGTGTGGCTCGACCGGATGGGGCTGACGGCGGTCGCCAACCGGCCGGCCGGCACCCTGTCGTACGGGCACCAGCGGCGTCTGGAGATCGCGCGCTGCATGATCACCGAGCCGCGCCTCTTGATGCTGGACGAGCCGGCGGCCGGCCTCAACCCGCAGGAAAAGATCGAGCTGCAGCACCTGATCGACAAGCTGCGCCGTGAATTGGGCGTATCGGTGCTGCTGATCGAACACGACATGAGCCTCGTGATGGGCGTGTCCGACCGCATCCTCGTGATGGAGCACGGCCGGCCAATCGTGATCGGCACGCCGGAAGCGGTCCGCAACGACCCGCGCGTGATCAAGGCGTATCTGGGGGAAGAGTGATGCTGAAGCTGGAACAGGTCCATACGCACTACGGCGCGGTCGAAGCGCTCGCGGGCGTGTCGATCGAGGTGAACAAGGGCGAGATCGTCACGCTGATCGGCAGCAACGGCGCCGGCAAGACGACGCTGATGATGACCGTGTGCGGCACGCCGCGCGCGTCGTCGGGCCGCGTGCTGTTCGAGGGCAACGACATCACCGCGATGTCGACGCACCAGATCATGCGGCAGGGAATGGCGATCTCGCCGGAAGGGCGGCGCGTGTTCCCGAGCCTGACGGTGCTCGAGAACCTGAAGATGGGCGGCTTCTTCGCGAGCCGTCACGAAATCGACGACGGCATCGAGCACGTGTTCAAGCTGTTTCCGCGCTTGAAGGAGCGCGCGACGCAGCGGGCCGGCACGATGTCGGGCGGCGAGCAGCAGATGCTGGCGATCGGCCGTGCGCTGATGAGCAAGCCGCGCTTGCTGCTGCTCGACGAACCGACGCTCGGCCTCGCGCCGCTCGTGATCGCGCAGATCTTCGACATCATCCGCACGATCCGCGACGAAGGCGTCACGGTGTTCCTCGTCGAGCAGAACGCGAACAAGGCGCTCGGCGTGGCCGATCGCGGCTACGTGCTCGAAACGGGGCGCGTGGTGCTGGCCGACACGGGCGCGAACCTGCTCGCGAACGACCGCATCAAGCAGGCGTATCTCGGCGGTTGATCGACGGGAAGCCGCTGGCCTGCAACGGGCCGGCGGCAGTTTTTCCGGCGGTTCGTTTCTGCTTGCAAGGCCGGTTTCCCGGCCTTGTCTTCCCTATCCGATCCTGAACGTGCTTTTCAATACGTCGCGCAGATGCAGCGCGGCGCGATTGCTGTCGTCCGTCAGCACCGTGATCAGGTGCGGCGGCAGATCGGGCAGCACGATGCCGGCGACGTGGCTCGTCAGGTTGCCCGACACGCGATCGTGCTCGATCAGGCCGACCGCGAGCCCGTTCGCGATACACGCTTCGACCGCCGGCGAACTGGCGCTTTCGAGCAGCATCCGGTGCGCGATCTTCGCCTTCTTCAGCGCATTCAGCGCGGTGTCGCGGTATGGGCAGCCCTGCAGCTGCACCGCGATCGGCAGCGGTGCATCGGGATTGAACTTGAAGGTGCGCGCGGCGACCCACACCGGATGGGTCTTGCTGAGCAGCTCGGCGTGCGGCAGCGCTTTCGGCACCACGGCGATCGTGATGTCGAGCTGGCCGCGCGCGAACAGCAGCTGCAACTCTTCGCTGGAGCGCGCTTCGACCGTCAGTTCGAGCAGCGGCCGGTCGGCGGCGAAGCGCGGCAGGAATTCCGCCATGAAGTGCGCCGCGTAGGAATCGGGGATGCCGAGCCGCAGCTTGCCGGTCAGCATCTGCGGCGACAGCGATTCGACGAGCCGGTCGTGGCTCAACAGAAACTCGGTGGTGTCGCTCAGCAGCTTGTGGCCGAACTGAGTGAGTTCGACCGCCTGGTTGTTTCGCGTAAACAGCCGCTGCGCGACCATCTCTTCCAGCTTCTGAATCTGCGCGGTGACGGACGACGGGCTGCGGTTCACATGAACGGCCGCATCCTTGAAGCGGCCGAGCTTCGCGACGGCGTGGAAGGTACGCAGCAGGTCGACGTCCAGGGTGCGCGGCATGATTTTGTTTTTCCGAATCAGTGATTCAGGTAATGTCGATTGACGGAATTATTGGGCATCCCTATTCTCGGGTCAACAGGCAGACAACGGCAGGCAGCCGGTCGGGCGTTGCACGCATCCGGGGAACGATTCATGTCGATCAATGATTTTGTCGTAGATGCATTGGTGCGGGACAGGAAGCTGAAGGCGGAGTCGGTATGGACGGTCGAGAATCACGAAAAATATTCGACGCTGCATCGCACTGGCGATGACGCGCGGCGACGGGAAGCGGGGCGCGAAGTCTTTTCGCTGATGCGCAACCTGAACGAGCTGGGCGTGCGAAGCCCGGCGCTGTGCGCGGATCGCGACGGCAAGGGTTCGTTGCGCGAAGCGATCGGTGCATTGAGCGAGCGGCTCGCGACGTTGTCGCGCGGCCGCCATGTCCATTACATCGAGCTCGGCCCCGAGCCGGTCAAGACGACCGAGCTGATGAAGGCGGTCAGCGGCGGCGGGCCGGATCATCTGCGTTACACGGCCGTCGACATCAACGAGTCGTCGGAAGACGCGATGCGGCACGCGATCATGCCGTTCCTGAAAACGCCCGGCTGCTTCAACTACATCGCCGACGATTACCGGAACGTGCAGTGGAACCATATCGACCTGGGCCAGGACGTGACGTTCATCACGATGCTCGGGTTCCAGGAAGGCAACGAGTTGCCGGTGACGATCGGCCGGCTGATTCGCAATCTCGGCGGCAAGTCGACTTACGTCGTGTCGGAGATGCAGTTGCTCGTGGAAGGGCGCGAAGAGCCCATCTACGACTTCTACCAGAACGAGAACATGGTGCGGTTCTCCGAAATCGTCAGCCGGCAGCAGGGCTTCGAGCCGCTCGGCCAGCATCATGTCTCGATCGTGCGGCTCAATCTGCTCGGCGACCAGTTCCATGTGGCGGTCACGCTGCAGCCGGTGTCGAAAGCGGGGGCCGACGGGCATCTGATCACCAACGTCTGCCTGAAATACACGCCGGAGCAATTCCGCCACGTCCGCCTGAGCCACGGCAATTGCCGCGTGATCGACGAATTGCACAGCGGGGACGGCAGCGTCGTGTACCAGATTGCGCAGTTCAAGGGATGAATGGCGAAACGTCGACAGCGAGGCACGCGATGGACAAGGGACATGCATTGCCGGTATTTGCGCGCGGGTTCGGCCGGGTGACGCTGGCGCTACGGACGTCGCTGTTCGGCGGCGCGAACGTCGGCGGCACGCTCGACGCATCGACGGAACCGATGCGCTGGAGCGGCGCGTGCCTGCGCGATGGCTACGAGGTGCGCTACCGCCGCAACCTCGACGATCTCGGTTATCGCGACGTGCCGATGCGCGGCACGCGCTCGGATGCGCTGAACGCGGTGTGTCACCTGCGCGGGTTGTTTTCCGACGAAGCGGTCGACGCGCTGCGCGGGATCGGCCGCGCGCTGGAACGCAGCGCGTCGAGCAGCAACTGGATCATCTCGAAGCGCGTGCGTGCGGTGACGAACCGCTCGCGCTTCATCGACGACATGATGCACGATCGCGCATTCCTGCTGCGGGTGTCGCGTCTCGCCGGTGTGCCGTTGATCCCGTATCCGATGGCCAATGCGCGCTCGCAGTTCAACTACTACTATCCGACGGGTCAGCGCGACGGCAAGGCGCAACTCGGCATGTGGCACACCGACGGCACCAGCTTCGTGCTGAACATCGTGCTGTCGGATCGCGCCGATTACGCCGGCGGCAACTTTCTGTTCTACGAATCGAGGGCGGAGGCGTTCGATCGCCACGATCCCGAGCGCCGGCACGTGAGGACCGCGAATCTGGACGTCGCGGGCGATGCGCTGCTGATCTACGGCAGCAAGCTCTTTCATGGCGTCGAGCCGGTCGAGGCCGGGCGTCGCATGTCGCTGGTGCTGTCGTTTCATTGCCCCTACACGCGCGAGGACGACAACGGGTTCTGGCATCTCGCGTCGGACGACGGCATTGCGCGCACCGTCGTGAACTGGCTGGCGCTGCGGCGTGCCCTCAGGGACGACGCCGAGCTGCAGTACCGCCGCCTGGGGATCGAACCGATCCGCCCGGACGATCTGGGCGACCAGCGCCTGGCTCCGGCCACTTTCTGAGAACCGTCGCGCCATGCAGCTTTTCCTGCTTCAACTCGTTTTCGTCCTGTCGTGGAGTTCCGGGTTCATCGGCGCCAAGCTCGGCGCGGAGACGGCCGGCGCGTTCAACCTGCTGTTCTGGCGGTTCCTGCTCGTCACGCTGTGCCTCGCGATCGTCCTCAATCGGCAGCTCGGGCGCCTGACGCTCGAGAAAATCCGCTATCACGCGGTGATCGGCTTCCTGTCGCAATTCCTCTATCTGGCCTGCGTGTACGTCGCGATCCAGCATGGCCTGCCGCCGGGCATCGCCGCGATCGTCGCGGCGTTGCAGCCGCTCATTACGGCGGCGATGACGTCGTTCGGCGGCAGCGAGCGCCGCGGGGCGCGCCAGTGGGCCGGGCTCGTCGTCGGGTTCGTCGGCGTGGGCATCGTGATCGGCGGCCAATATGCGCTGCCGGCCGGGTCGGTCGGGATCGTCATGTACCTGCTGCCGCTGGTGTCCGCGTTCGGGCTGTCGATCGCGACGATCTATCAGCGCCGCCGCGCGCTGACGGCCGCGCGCAGCAACGAGGACGGGCTGTTCCTGCCGCTGTTCGTGCAGGGTGGCGTGAGCCTCGTGCTGTTCGCGGCGTGCGGGATCGTCACCGGCGACCTGCACGTGCCGACGCAGCCGAACGTGTGGGTATCGGTCGTGTGGCTGACGGTGTTCTCGACCTTCATCGCTTACCTGTCGCTGTGGGCGCTGCTCAAGCGCATGCCGGCGACGCGCGTGGCGACGCTCGTCTATCTCGAACCGCCGGTGACGCTGCTATGGGCCGCGTGGATGTTCGGCGACCGGATCGCGGTGACGACCTACGTCGGCATCGTCGTGGTCGCGATCGGCGTCTGGCTGGCCGGCAAGCCCGGCGCGCGGCCCGCGCGGCCGCGCTGCGCGGATCTGGAGACGGCCGGCCGCTGACGCACTGGTTGCGCGCGCGATTCCGGTGTAGCTTCGCGAGACTGCCCGACTCGTGAAGGAACCCGATGAAAGTCAAACGGATCGTCGCCAACGTCGACACGCGCTCGATCGACGACGCAAAGCGCTTCTATCAACGGATCTTCGGTCTCGACCTGCTGATGGACCACGGCTGGATCGCGACCTACGGCAACGCCGAGCAGATGGACGTGCAGATCAGCTTCGCGTCGCAGGGCGGATCGGGCACGTCGACGCCCGATCTGTCGATCGAGGTCGACGATGTCGATGAAGCGCTCGCGCGGGTCCGGGCGGCCGGCATTTCGGTCGAATACGGGCCGGCCGACGAGCCGTGGGGCGTGCGGCGGTTTTACGTGCGCGACCCGTTCGGCAAGCTCGTCAACGTGCTCGCGCATCGCTGACCGGCGACGGCGAACCGGGCACGCCGGCGTTCACGCATGCAACGCCAGCCCTTTCACCGCCTTGTCGACGGCCTTCTTCGGCCCGTGCAACGCCAGGCCGACCAGATCCGGATTGTCCGCATCCTCGGCGCGAAACGCCGCGCGGTTGGCCGCATCGTGCCCGGTCGAAAACATCGTGCGCACGTAGGGCACGATCGTCAGTTCGCGCGACAGCGCCTGCCGATGCGCGGCCTGCAATCCGGTCAGATCGGCCGCGAACACCAGTATCGGCTGGCCCAGCATCCGGCTGTAGCGGCGCCCGGCCGCATCCTCGTAAGGCTCGCCCAGTGCGTCCGGCGCACCGGCCGCGACGCCCGTCGCGAGAAACGCGACCACGTTGAGTTTTTGCCACGCGGCGAGATCGTCGCGCACGATCAGCGCTACTTTGGTATCGAACATGCTTGCTCCTGGTTGGAGCGCCCATGATCGGACCTCGTGCGCGATCAGTCTGGAACGTTTGTGCAGAGTTGCCGGTACGCGGCCGGCGTGATCCGGTACGCGCGGCGGAACCAGCGGCCGAGATGGCTCTGGTCGGCGAAGCCGACGTCGGCGGCCGCCTGTGCGGGCGTGCGGCCGGCAGCCAGCAGCTTGCGCGCGGCGCGCAGCCGCAAGCGCACGAGGTACGCGTGCGGCGACGTGCCGAACGCACGCTGGAACATCCGCGTCAGCCGGAACCGGTCGATGCCGGCGACGCTCGCGAGTTCGTCGAGGCCGAGGTTGCCGTCCATGTGTTCGTGCAGCAGGTCGCGTACGCGCGCGATCGCGGGCGGCACGACGCCGCTTTCCAGTGCGAGCGGGCCGCCCAGTTGACTGCCGAGCCGTATCAGCAGGCGGTCGAGCGTCTGGTCGCGCGCGAGCCGGCCTTCGTTGTCGTGGATCGCGAAGAACGCGTTGCGGATCGCGTCGACGAGGCCGCGATCGTCGACGAGCGTATGGCCGAACGTGGCTTCGACGCTGCCGAGGCCCGGCAGGTCGAGCCGGCGCGCGGCGCGCTCGACCCACGCTTGCGGCAGGTACAGCATCCCGTACGTGAAGCCGCCGGCTTCGGGTGCATGGCCGTCGTGCATCGCGCCCGGCTCGATCAGGATCGCGCGGCCCGGTACGCTGGTGTGCAGCGAGCGGTGGCACTGAAAGCGCTGCACGCCCTGTTCGGTGAAGCCGACCAGCATGTCGTCGTGATCGTGCGCATCGTACGCATGGCCGTTGAAATGCGCGTGCAGGCTTTCGATGCCGGTTTCCGCGTCGCGGCGCGCGACGAGCCAGTGGTCGGTCGTGCCGACTGCCTTGGCGTCGGTCGTCATCGGGGGCCTCGAACGTCGTCGTGGCGTGACGGAACGGGGTTGCGGGTGGCGGAACAGGGAGGACGGGTGCGGGTCATGATTCGCTCACCATCGCTTGTTCGTCGCGCGCATATTGCGCGGGCGGCCGGCCGACGTGCCGCGCGAACGCGACGCTGAAGGTGCTCGCCGAGCTGTAGCCGACGCGCGCCGCGATCTCCGCGATGCGGCCTTCGTTGCGGCGGAGCAGATCCTTCGCGAGCGCCATGCGCCATGTCAGCAGGTATTCCATCGGCGCGACGCCGACCGCGCGGCTGAAGCGTTCGAAGAACGTCGAGCGCGACAGCGCGGCTTCCTTCGCGAGTTCGACGATCGTCCACGGATGCGCGGGGCGTTCGTGCATCCGGCGGAGCGCGGCCGCGAGGCGGCTGTCGGCGAGCCCGCGCACGAGGCCGGGCGATGCATGCGTGCCGGTCGTGAACCGCAGCGCCTCGATCAGCAGCACTTCCAGCAGGCGCGCCAGCACGATCTCGCGGGCCGGCCGCTGCGCGCGCGATTCGTCGCGCACCAGCTGCACGAGCGTGGTCAGCCGCGGCTCGCCGCGTACGTGCACGAAGCGCGGCAGCAACGACACCAGCAGCGCCGCGTCGGGCGAACCGAAGCTGCAGTTGCCGGCCATCATTCGCGTGTCGACTGGATTGGCCGGATCGCCGATCCGGTATTCGCCGTGGTCGAGCATGACGGGCGGCGCAGTGTCGACGCCCGGCGGCGGCGGTTCGAGGCTCGACATCGCCACGCCGTAGGCCGCCGGAATCAGCATGAAATCGCCGGCCAGCAGCTCGATCGGCGCGTGCCCGTCGATCGCGATCCGGCACCCGCCGTCGAGGACCGCGCAATAGAACGGCTCGCCGGCGACCGTGCGGCTGATCGCCCACGGGCTCGCGCCACGGACGTACTTCGAGTACCGCGCGCCCGGTTGCAGCAGCGTCACGACTTCGGTCAGCGGGTCGATCATGGCCGGACTCTCGCAAAAGAAAAGCGGATTGTCGATTGTAGCGAATACGGTTCCGGCCATCTATCGTACGGACACATGCTCAACACACCCGAGGAGTTCGCATGAAGACCGTACTGATTACCGGCTGTTCCTCCGGCTTCGGCCTCGAAATCGCGCGCCATTTCCTGGCGCGCGACTGGCAGGTCGTCGCGACGATGCGCCAGCCGAACGACGACGTGCTGCCGCCGTCGGAGCGCTTGCGCGTGCTGCCGCTGGACGTGACGAACGCGGACAGCATTCGCGC
>NZ_JACFYV010000085.1:0-24904 GCF_016759955.1 Burkholderia sp. KCJ3K979 | reverse complement strand
CGCGGCCGGGCTGCCGGCCGGCGCGATTAACGCGTACGGCAAGCAGGCGCCGATGAGCTGGGGCAAGCCGGGGCTCGGCGCGATCACGATCGCGACCGTCTACGGTCAACCCGACAAGGCCGCGATCTTCGCGTACGAGAAGGGCGCGACGATGGACTACGAAACGCTCGCGCCGGCGCGCCGCGTGATGTTCTTCCTCGACAACGACACGTTCACGAACCTGTCGCCGGCCGGTGTCGCGTTGTTCGACGCGGCGGTGGACTGGGCGGCCGGGCGGCGCTGAGCCGCCACGCTTCGCTCACGCGGCCGGCGGTGGTGAACGCCGCCGCGATGCTGCTTCGATCAGTTGCGCGAGCGTTTGCGCGGGCTCCGACATCGTGCGCCGCGCGCGATGCACGAGCCCGATGTCGCGGTGAAACGTGTGATGCCCGAGGTCGATCGCGCGCACGCCGGCCGGCCAGCGGCGATATACGGCGGTCTGCGGCACGATCGCGACGCCGACGCCGTTCTCGACCAGCTTGACGATCGCGTCGAGCTCGTCGAGTTCGCAGGTGTCGCGCACCGCGATATGCATCTTGCGCAGGAAGCGGTCGACCTGGCGACCGCCGAACGACGCGCGGTCGTAGCGCACGAACGGCGCGTTCGCGAGCAGCGCAGCCCAGTCCTTGCCTTTCACGCCGCGCGGCACGATCAGCCGGAACGGCTCCCGCGCGAGCGTCGTCCAGTGCAGGTCGCTCTGCAGCGCGAACGGCGGCCGGATGATCGCGGCCATGTCGATCTCGCCCGCGTCGACCCGGTTGACCAGCTCGATCGACAGTCCCGGAATCACGCGCGTGCGGCACGCGGGTTGGCGGCGATGGAAATCGGCCAGCGCGGCCGGCAGCAGCGCGCTCTGCACCGACGCGATCGCGCCGATCGTCACGCGCACGGCGGCCGGCGAGCCGGGCGCGGTCGAGCTCAGGTTCTCGTACAGGCCGATCAGCGCCTGCGCCTGGTCGAGCACGTGATGGCCGCGCTCGTTGAGCCGCGCCGAACGCCCTTGCCGGTCGAACAGCGCGAAGCCGAGCTCGACCTCGAGGCGCTGCATCTGCGCGCTCACGGCCGCCTGCGTGAGCCCGATACGATTGCCGGCGGCGGCAAAGGTGCCTTCCCGGGCGACGGCGACGAGGGTCTTCAGTTCGCGGATCATTCATCGATTCCATTTGTGAATCGCAAAACTATATATTGATTTAATTTTTGCTCGGCGTTGTCTACCATGATGCCGTTCTCGCGTCACGCGAGCGTTTCTTCACGAGGCCATCATGAGTCTTTCCCCGTTTCACCTCGCGATTCCGGTCTACGACCTGCCGGCCGCGCGCGATTTCTACGGCCGCGTGTTCGGGCTGGAAGAGGGGCGCTCGAGCGCGCAGTGGGTCGATTTCAATTTTTACGGGCATCAGCTCGTGATCCACGAGCATCCGAAAACGGCGTCGCAGGAAGGCGCGCATACGAATGCGGTCGACGGCCACGACGTGCCGGTGCCGCATTTCGGGATCGTGCTCGACTGGGCGAGCTGGGAAGCGCTGGCCGAGCGGCTGCGCGGGTTCGGCGTGACGTTCGTGATCGAGCCGTATGTGCGGTTCCAGGGGCAGGTCGGCGAACAGGCGACGATGTTCCTGTTCGATCCGTGCGGCAATGCGCTCGAATTCAAGGCGTTCCGCGACATCGGCCAGCTGTTCGCGAAGTGACCGGCCGCGGCGCCAGCGCCGATCGACATTGAGTGCGAGAATGCGGCCTGCGGCCCGGCCGTGCGCAGGTGCGGCGACCGGCGCCGCGCCGCACGGCATTCGTCCGTGCGCGCCGTTTTCCAGGGAACCCGTATGGACAGTCACATCGCGCCGGTGGCGCTGAACAAGGCCTACCGTCTCCTCAATCACGGTCCGACCGTGCTCGTATCGGCCCGCCACGACGGCGTCGACAACGTGATGGCCGCCGCCTGGGCGTGCGCGCTGGATTTCCTGCCGCCGAAGCTGACGGTCGTGCTCGACAAATCCGCGAAGACGCGCGAGCTCGTCGAGCGCAGCGGCACGTTCGTGATCCAGGTGCCGACGGCCGCGCAACTGCAGCTCACGCATGCGGTCGGCAGCCACAGCCTCGCGCAGCGGCCCGACAAGCTGCGCGAAGCGGGCGTCACGCTGTTCGACGTCGACGGCCACGACTTGCCGTTCGTCGCCGGCTGCTCGGGCTGGCTCGCGTGCAGGCTGATTCCCGAGCCGCACAACCAGCAGACCTACGACCTGTTCATCGGCGAGGTGGTCGCCGCGTGGTCCGACACGCGCGTGTTCCGCGACGGCCACTGGTATTTCGAATCGGCCGATCCCGCGCTGCGCAGCCTGCACTACATCGCGGGCGGCAATTTCTATGCGATCGGCGAATCGCTCCATGTCGACGTCGATCCGGACGCGCAGTAAGCGTCGGACGGTCGGCCATTCCTCACCAGAGCGCGCTTCATGCGCGCTTTTTCAATTCCGCCAGCATGAGGTCGGCGAACGCCTGCGCGACGCGCGGCAGCGTGCGCCCGCGCTTCGCGACGAGCGCGATCGGCCGCACGAACGCCGGATCGTCGATCGGCTTCACGACGAGATCGGGCTCGGCGCGCACCTCGCGCGCGGTCGCGGGCAGGATCGTCACGCCGAGGCCACCGCGCACCATCGCGACCGCCGTCATCATGTAGGTCGGTTCGCACGCGATGTCGGGCGTGCAGCCGGCCGCTTCCAGCGCGGCATCGACGACGCTGCGCACGCTCGTGCCTTGCGCGGTGAGCACGAGCGGCACGCCGGCGACGTCGGCGGTGCCGACACGGCGCTTGCGCGCGAGCGGATGATCCTTCGGGCACACGGCGACGAGCTGGTCGGCGCCCGCATACAGCACCTCCAGCGACGCATCGAACGTATCGCCGCCGGTCAGCCCGAGATCGGCATCCTCGTTGCGCACGAGCGTGGTGACGAGGCTCGCGACGCCGTCGCGGATCTCGAAGCCCGCGCGCGGCACGTCGTGCCGGAACGATTGAATCAACTCCGGCAGCATGCTGGACGCGAAGGTCGGCAGGCATGCGAGCCGCACCGTGCCGCTCGCGCCTTCGCCGAGCGCACGCGCATCGCGCAGCACGCGCTCCATGTCGTCGAGCGAGCGCTGCAACAGCGGCAGCAACTCACGGCCGGTCTGCGTGAGCGCGACGCTGCGGCTGTTGCGGTCGAACAGGCGTGCGCCGACGATGTCCTCGAGCCGGCGGATCTGCACGGTCAGCGCCGGCTGCGACAGATGCAGCCGCGCGGCCGCGCGCGTGAAGTTGCCGGCGTGCGCGACGGTGACGAACGCGCGAATGTCGCGAAGATTCAGATCCATAACGATTCGTGATTGCTGCGATCAAATCATTTCAATTGTGCTATCGCTGCGCCGACCTTACGCTCGTCTCCAACAAAAGACAAGGTAGGAGACACGGATGCTGCCGTTACTCGGGCTGGGCACGATCGTCGTGCTGCTGGCCGCGATTCTGTCGAAGCGGATGTCGCCGCTCGTCGCGCTGATCATCGTGCCGATCGCCGCGTCGCTGCTCGGCGGCTTCGGGTTGCACACCAGCAAGTTCGTCATCGACGGGTTGAAGGGGCTCGCGCCCGTCGTCGGGATGTTCGTATTCGCGATCCTCTATTTCGGAACGATCACCGACGCCGGCACGCTCGACCCGATCATCGACCGGATCTTGCGCGCGGTCGGCACGCGGCCGACGCGCATCGTGATGGGCACGACGCTGCTCGCGCTGCTGATTCACCTCGACGGCTCGGGCGCCGTGTGCTTTCTCGTGACGATTCCCGCGGTGCTGCCGCTGTACGACCGGCTGAAGATGGACCGCCGCGTGCTGGCCGCCGCCGTGTCGATGGCCGCGGGCATCAACTTCCTGCCGTGGACGGGCCCGATGATCCGGGCGTCGGCCTCGCTGCACCTGCCGGTGTCGGCGCTGTTCAATCCGCTGATTCCGGTGCAGGCGATCGGGCTCGTGTTCGTGTTCGGCGTCGCGTACTGGCTCGGGCGGCGTGAGGAGAAGCGGCTCGGCCTGTCGCGCGACGATGCGTCGATTCCGCTGCCGAAACGCGAGCTGATGCCCGACGAGCAGGCGCTGCGCAGGCCGCACCTGTTCTGGTTCAACCTCGTGCTGACGCTCGTCGTGCTCGGCACGATGGTCGTGATGGGTGAGAAGATTCCGCCCGCGATCATGTTCATGGTCGGGCTGTGCATCGCGCTGATGGTGAATTACCCCGACGTCGACATGCAGCGAAAGCGCATCGACGCGCATGCGCGTGCCGCGCTGATGATGGCCGGCATCCTGCTCGCGGCGGGCGTGTTCACCGGGATCATGCAGGGCAGCGGCATGCTGAAGGCGATGGCGCAGGCGGCGGTCGGCTTCGTGCCGCCGTCGATGGCCGGCCACATTCCGGTGGCGCTCGGCCTCGCGTCGATGCCGCTCAGCATGCTGTTCGATCCCGATTCGTTCTACTTCGGCGTGCTGCCCGTGATCGCCGAAGTGGCCGGCCAGCTCGGTGTGCCGGCCGTGCAGGTCGGGCAAGCGGCGCTGCTCGGCCAGATGACGACGGGCTTTCCGGTTAGCCCGCTCACACCGGCGACGTTCCTCGTCGTCGGGCTGTGCGGGATCGAACTGGCCGAGCACCAGAAGTTCACGTTTCCGCTGCTGTTCGGCGCGTCGATCGTGATGACGATCGCGTGCGTCGTGCTCGGCGTGTTTTGATTTTTTCCGGCGATGCGCTCGCCGGACGACGGTACGGACATGACAGCAAAGCAACCTGAACGGCGCGTGCGCATCGGCGCGGGCGCGGGCTACTCGGGCGACCGGATCGAGCCCGCGGTCGAACTGGCCGAACACGGGCAACTCGATTACCTCGTCTTCGAATGCCTGGCCGAGCGCACGATCGCGATCGCGCAGCAGGCGCGCCGCAACGATCCGGCGCTCGGCTACGATCCGCTGCTCGACGCGCGGATGCAGGCGGTGCTGCCGGTAGCGGCGGCAAAACGCGTGCGCATCGTGTCGAACATGGGCGCGGCGAATCCGCGCGCGGCCGCACGGCGTACCGCGCAGATCGCGCAATCGCTCGGCATCGCGGGGCTGAAGGTCGCGGCGGTCGAAGGCGACGACGTGCTCGACGTCGTGCTGCGCGGCGCGTTCCGTTTCGAGGAATCGGGCGACGACGTTGCCGCGTATCGCGACCGCATCGTGTCGGCGAACGCGTATCTCGGCGCCGCGCCGATCGTCGACGCGCTCGCGGCCGGCGCGGACGTCGTGCTGACCGGGCGCGTCGCCGATCCGTCGCTGTTCGCCGCGCCGCTGATCCATGCGTTCGGCTGGCGGATGGACGACTGGGACACGCTGGGCGCTGCGACCGTCGTCGGCCATCTGCTCGAATGCGCGGGGCAGGTGACGGGCGGCTATTTCGCCGATCCCGGCTACAAGGACGTGCCGAATCTCGCGCGGCTCGGCTTCCCGATCGGAGAGGTCGCGGCCGACGGCTCGGTCGTGATCACGAAGGTGCCGCATGCGGGCGGCCGCGTGAGCGCGGCGACCTGCAAGGAACAGCTGCTCTACGAGATTCACGACCCGGCGCGGTATCTGCAGCCCGACGTCGTGGCCGATTTCACGCGCGTGACGGTTGCCGAGGAGGCGGCCGATCGCGTGCGCGTGACGGGCGGACGCGGCACCGCGCGGCCCGATACGCTGAAGGTGTCGGTGGCTTACGTCGATGGCTGGATCGGCGAAGGCCAGATTTCGTACGGCGGCCCGGGCGCGCTCGCGCGTGCACGTCTGGCACTCGACATCGTTCGCGAGCGGCTCGCGCTGACCGGCGTCGCGGCGAGCGAGCTGCGCTTCGACCTGATCGGCGTCGACTCGCTGTATGGCGACGCGACGCCGGCCGTGCGCGGCGAGCCGAGTGAAGTACGCGTGCGGGTGGCCGGCCGCGCGGCGAACGCCGCCGAAGCCGCGCGGATCGGCAACGAAGTCGAGACGCTCTATACGAACGGGCCGGCCGGCGGCGGCGGCGCGTTCAAGTCGACGCGCGAGGTGATCGCCGTGCAGTCGGTGCTGCTACCGCGCGCGGCCGTGACGCCGTCGTTTTCATTCGTGGAGGCCTGATGCAACTGCGTGAACTCGCGCATGCGCGCACCGGCGACAAGGGCAATACGCTGAACGTGTCGGTCATCTGCCACGATCCGCGTCATTACGACCATCTGTGTGCACATCTGGAGGCGGCAACGGTGAAGGCGTGGCTCGCGGGCATCGTGCACGGCGACGTCGTGCGCCACGAATTGCCGGCGCTCGGTGCGTTCAACTTCGTGCTGCGCGATGCGCTCGGCGGCGGCGTCACGCGCTCGCTCGCGCTCGACGCGCACGGCAAGTCGGTCAGTTCGGCGTTGCTGGCGATCGAGGTGCCCGATCCGGCGTGACGGCGTGACCGTGTGCATAGTCAACCGGGCGCGCGTTCACACTCACATTCGGACTCACGGGATCAGCAGTTCGCGATGCCTGTCCGCGTGCGCGATGCGCTCGCCGGCGACGTGCAGGTGCTGATTCCGACGATAGTCGAGGATCGTGCAGCAGGTTGTCGTGCGTGTCGCCGTCGCGGTCGGCAAGCTGGACGATGTCGCGCTTCAGGTTCATCGCCGGTGTCGGTGGATGTGGTTCGTCGCGCCTGCGTGTACGCTACGGCCTCGCGGGTCGATTCCCGCGCGTACCGAACGGAGCCTGGAGTGAAGAACGAGATCGTAACGCCGACCGGCGCGAAGGGCGGGGCCGGACGGCGAAGCCGGTGCGCGGCCATCGCGGTGCGCGTCGCGCTCGCGTGTGTCGGCTCGCTGGCCGTGCAGGTCGCCGCCGCCGCGCCGGCGTCGTCGTGCAACGAACGACTGACGGCACTGATCGTGCCTGCACTGCCGCAGACCGCGTTCGCCCGGCGCGACATCCATGCCGCCGTGGAGGAGCGCAACGGCGACGTTTACCGGATCCGCCTGTTCACGAGCCCCGACCATCCGGGCACGCCGAATCGCGAAGCGACGGTCGGCTGGGTGACGCTCGATACGCACGCGATGCAAGCGCTCGACGTCACGCGCGATCCTGATCGGCCGGACGTGCTCAGGATCGACCGGCGCGCGCTGTCGCATTTCGTGGCGACGTGCGCGGTATCGGCGACGCCGGTACAGAGTGCCGTCGATTGCGATGCGCTGAACCGCCGTGCGCAGGCGCAAGGCGATTACGTGATGGGCAGCGACGCCGAGCGCGTCGTCATCGGCAACGGGCGGCTACCGTTCTTTTCCGCACCGGACGACGCATGCGGGATCGATGGGCTCTTCATCGTCGAGCACGACCACGTCGATGCGCGGACCGAGTACGGCCGCTTCACGTCGATCGTCTACCTGAATCCGCGTACACGCGGCATCGCCGAAGGGTGGGTGCGCACCGCGCGGCTGAAGCCGGACGGCATCGGCATCGCGCCCCGGCAACCTTGATCCGTTGAGTCTGCAACAATTCGCCACATATCAATCCGAACTGATCTCGTCATGGCCCTCCAGAACCGGAACCGCCGTCTTAAGCCGCTCGCCGCCCTTGGCGCACTCACGGCGCTCGCCGCGCTGTCGCCCGTTCATGCCGCCGAGCCGGCCCAGCCCGACCGTCAACTGAAAACCTTCATCCACGGCACATACGGCGACTGGCGTGCGGACCGCAAGGGCTGGCAGGCGGACGAGGGCGATTTCATCCATTCGCCGTGCGGCGTGCTGCGCGTGGCGACCGCGGATGGCCCGCGCACGCTGCTCGCGATGTGCGGCGAGACGGAGGCAGCGGTGCAGAACGGGATGCCGGGTATGGATTCGGACGCGACACCGGGCGCGATCGACCTGTACGTGCTGCAGCCTTCGCCGGACGGCAGGACGCTCGAACCGATCGCGAAGAAAACGGAGATCGCATCGGGCGAGCGAGGCGAACCGGGCACGGTGCGCATCGAGCGGCTCGGGCCGCACCTGTTCGGGTTCGTGATCGGCGAAAGCGACACGCGGCAGGGCTACACGCAACGCTTTCGTTCGATCTGGCTGCCATACGGCAATTCTCTGGTGCATGCGGCGGCGCGCATCGACGAGGCGCTCGACAATGCCGAGTCGACGGAATGCGCGCATGTTCGCGCGCGCTGCGAGGAACGTCGCTTCGAGATCGCGCCGGACACGACCGGCACGGGCGACGTCTATCCGCTGATGGTCACGGAAACCGGTACGCGCGGCGACAAGGCGATCCACGCACGCTACACGGTGAAGTTCGACGCCGCGCGCGGCCGCTACGTCGTGCCGAAGGCGCTGCGCGACGGGTACTGATCCGTGGCGCGCAGGAACGGGCGGTATCGCACCGCCCGCGCCTCACACATACAGATAGCGCACCAAGTGAAAGAACACCGGCGCGGCGAAGCAGATCGAGTCGACGCGATCGAGCATCCCGCCGTGGCCGGCGATCATCGAGCCCCAGTCCTTCGTGCCGAGCGAGCGTTTGACGGCCGACAGCACGAGCCCGCCGACGAAGCCGGCGATCACGATCGCGAGCGAAATTAAAACAGCCAATTCGCGTGGGATGTAGAGACTTCTCGTTCGATTGGTGGCTTTCTAAGTCGTACGTCAGTGCACGTCAATTAGACAGGTCCGAAATACGGGATTTGTGGTTCTCCTTCAACAGCTTGGCAATATTTGACAGTCGTTCGCAAGGGTTTCGGTAAGCTCGCGTTCAATAATCAAACGAACGGACGCGGGCCGCGTCAGTGAGAATGAACAAGAATACGCACCGCCTGGTGTTTTCCAGGCTTCGGGGTATGGTGGTGGCCGTTTCGGAGACGGCGACGGCCGAGGGGAAGTCGGCAACGGGTGAGGTGCGCGCGAGGCGGCGATCGTCGACGTCTGGCGCTGGCGTTGTGATGGCGGGCGTCGCGGCGCTCGGCATGTTACCCACCCTGTCCGATGCGCAGATCATCCCCACGCCCGGCACCAGCACGCAGGTGATCCAGACGCCGAACGGCTTGCCTCAGGTCAACGTGGCCAAGCCTTCGGGCGCCGGCGTATCGGTCAACACCTACAATCAGTTCGACGTACAAAAGGCTGGCGCGATCCTGAACAACTCGGCCACGATGGTTCAGACCCAGCAGGCGGGCTGGATCAACGGCAACCCGAACTACGGTGCCGGGCAGGCCGCGCGGATCATCGTCAACCAGGTCAACAGTCCGAACCCCTCTCAAATTCGCGGCGCTTTGGAGATAGCAGGCGCTCGCGCGGAACTCATCCTGGCGAATCCGTCCGGGATCTTCGTGGACGGCGGAACCTTCCTGAATACCAGCCGCGCAACCTTGACGACTGGCGTGCCGTACTACGGCGCCGATGGCTCGCTCGCCGGATACAACGTCAACCGCGGGCTCGTGACCGTCACGGGTGCTGGCTTGAATGCGACCGGTACCGATCAGGTAGACATTATCGCCCGCGCGGTACAGGTGAACGCGTCGGTCTACGCGAAGAATCTCAATGTAATTGCCGGTACGAATCAGGTTAATCACGACACGCTTGCCGCGACGCAGATTGCCGGCGACGGTCCTGCCCCGGCTGTCGCGATTGACGTGGCTCAGTTAGGTGGCATGTATGCCAATAGGGTGTTTCTGGTTGGCAACTCCGCAGGCGTGGGCGTCGCGAATGCCGGGACGATCGCGGCGCAGGCAGGCGATTTGACGCTGCAATCGGATGGCCGGCTCGTGCTCACGGGCAAGACGACCGCGAGCAGCAACCTCGCGCTGTCGGCCGCCAGCGGCATCCAGAATAGCGGCACCACGTACGCGCAGCAATCGCTGTCGGCCAGCACAAGCGCCGATCTTACGAACACCGGCACGCTCGCAGCGCAGCAAAATACAACGGTCAACGCTGGCAGCGTCAACTCGACCGGCACGCTCGGCGCCGGCGTGAACAACGACGGTTCCGTCACGCACAGCGGCGACCTG
This sequence comes from Burkholderia sp. KCJ3K979, assembly GCF_016759955.1. Classification (NCBI taxonomy): domain Bacteria; kingdom Pseudomonadati; phylum Pseudomonadota; class Betaproteobacteria; order Burkholderiales; family Burkholderiaceae; genus Burkholderia; species Burkholderia sp. KCJ3K979. The sequence continues at coordinate 14,849 of NZ_JACFYV010000085.1, read as the reverse complement.
AACCTGAGTGCGTCGGGCCAACTGACCGCGACCGGCCAGAATGTGGCGGGCGGCAATGCGTCGCTGACGGGTGCCAGCGTGAATCTCGCCGGCAGCCAGACGGCGGCGAACGGCAATCTGTCGCTGAACGCGACGGCCGGCGATGTGAACCTGTCGAACGCGACGACGAGCGCGCAAGGCGCTATTCAAGCGAATGCATCGGGTACCGTGATCAACGATCACGGCAACCTGTCGAGCGGCGGGAGCACGACGCTGACCGGCGGCAATCTGTCGAACCAGGGCGGCAAGGTTTCGTCGCAGGGGCCGCTGTCGGTCAACGTGGCCGGCCAGATCGCCAACCAGTCCGGCGAACTGGTATCCGAGAGCGCGGCGGACGTGCATGGCGGCGCCATCGCGAACAACCAGGGCACCCTGCAAAGCGCGGCTGGCATGACGGTGGCCGGTGCGTCGCTGGATAATACGGCGGGCCGAATTACGTCGCTCAACGGTGATGGCCTGTCGGTGACGGCGAGCGGCCAGTTGACCAATGCGGCGGGCACCACTGCGAACGGCGCGCAAGGCGGCGTGATCGGCGGCAACGGCGATGTGTCGGTCCAGGGCGCAAACGTTGTCAATCGCGGCGCGATTACATCCAACACGAATCTGCGGGTATCGGGCCAGTCGGTCGACAACGGCAGCGGCACGCTGCAGGCTGCGCAAAAGGTGGCCGTCGACGCGGGCGCGCGCCTGGTCAACAACGGCGGCTCGATCGCCGGCCAGACGGCAACGATCAGTGGAACAACGCTCGACAACAGCGCGGGCACCTTGCAGGCGAGCCAAGTGTCGTTGAACACGACCGACCTCGTGAACCGCGGCGGCACGATCACGCAGACCGGCGCCGGTGCGATGAGCGTGAACGTGTCTGGCACGCTCGACAACTCGAATGGCGGCACGCTGCAAACCAACAGTACCGATCTGATGCTCGCGCCTGCCGCGCTCGTCAACGATGGCGGCACGATCACGCATGCCGGTACCGGCACGCTGACGCTCGGCGGCGGTTCAGGCTCGGTGTCGAACGTAGGCGGTTCGATCGCGAGCAACGGGCGCGTCGTCGCGCAAACCGGCGCGCTGAACAACACATCGGGCTCGATCAACGCGCAGAACGGACTGACGGCAACCGTCGCGGGCACGCTGAACAATGCGAGCGGCAAGCTGTTGTCGAACACCGACGTGAGTGTCACCGGCGGCACGCTGTCGAACGATCGCGGTCAGATCGGCGCCAGCACGAATGCAACGATCCGAACGGGCTCGATGACGAATCAGGGCGGCTCGATCGTCGCACCGAACCTGTCGGTCACTGCCGATTCCACGCTCGACAACAGCGGTGGCAAGCTCGAGGCCAATCAGCTTGCGCTGACGACTGCCAACCTCGTGAACCACGGGGGTACGATCACCCAGTATGGATCGTCGGCGATGGGGATGAACGTCAGCGGCACACTCGACAACTCGGCCGCCGGCGTGATCCAGACCAACAGCACGGACCTGACGCTCACGCCGGCCGAGCTGAACAACGCAGGCGGCACCATTACGCATGCCGGCGTGGGCACGCTGACGATCGCGCCGGGCAACGGAGCCAGCGCGCTGAACAACGCGGCTGGCACCATCGTGACGAAGGGACAAGCCATCGTCAACGCGGCTACCTGGAACAATGCGAGCGGTATCCTCGCCGCACAGCGTGGCCTCAACGCCACGATTGCGGGTGACGTGAACAACGCGCAGGGCCTGCTGCGATCGGACGCGTCGCTGTCGTTGCAGAACGGCGGCGCTCTATCAAACCGAGGTGGCCACATCCAGGCGGGGCAATCGGTTGCGGGCGACACCAGCACGCTCGCCATTCAATCGGCCTCGATCGACAACGCGGACGGCGCCATTGTCGACCTCGGCGCGGGCAAGATGACGGTGCAAGGCGGCAGCCAGATCGCCAACAGTCACGCCGGCGGCGTAGCGGGCATGGGCGCGATTACCGGCAACGGCGATGTGACGGTCAGCGCCGCGTCGATCAGCAACACGCAAGGCGGTCAGATCAGCGGCGCATCGCTGCATGTTCAAGGCAACACCCTGGACAACAGCGGCGGCACGATCGGCAATGTCACGAATTCGAACGGCGACGTGGACGTTACGACGACCGGTGCGATCACCAACACGAACGGTCAGATCAGCTCGACGCACGACCTGTCGGTCACGGCGGCCACGCTGCAGGGTGGCGGCACCTACAGCGCAACGCACGACGCGAACGTGAATCTGCAGGGCGACTACACGGCGACGGCCGGCACCCAGTTCAACGTCGGTCACGATCTTGCCTTCACGCTGCCCGGCACTTTCACGAACAACGCGAACCTGCAATCAGTCAACAACCTGAGCGTCAACGCGGGCAACATCGTCAACGTGGGCGCCCTGACTGCTGGCGGCTTGCTGCACACGCAATCGACCAACCTGATTAATACCGGCGCGCTCGTGGGCGCCAGTGCCTCGCTCAACGCGACGAATACGATCTCGAACCTCGGGCCGACTGCGCTGATCGGTGCATCGGACAGCAACGGTACACTGGAAATCCTCGCGCACGACATCGAAAACCGCGATGACGCGACCGCGACCGATTCGATGGCGACGACGGCGATCTTCGGCATGGGCAAGGTCGTGCTGGCAGGCGGCAAGGACGCCAGCGGCAATTACATGAACGCCGCGCTGGTCAACAACGTGTCAGCGCTGATTCAGTCCGAAGGCGACATGGAACTGCACGCGGACAAGATCACGAGTACGCGCCGCGTGATGAAGACGTCGACGAGTTCGATCGATCCATCGCTGCTCGGCCAGTTCGGTATTCCGATCAGCGGCCGTACTGGCCAGGTTGGCGTGAAGGATCCGGACAGCATCGGCGGCGTCTACACCGAGCCGCCTCACGGCGGTCAGTGGAACAGCACGTATCAGTTCACGACCTACTACGCGGACAGCGCGACGGCAACGACGGTAACGGACATCAGCCCGGCCGCGCAGATCGTGTCGGGCGGCAAGATCGATGCGTCGTCGATCGGCACGCTGCAAAACTACTGGAGCAACATCGCCGCGGTCGGCGACATCAAGATGCCGGCGCACTATGACGCCGACGGCTGGGCGGCGTCCGGGCAGAAACTGCCGGGCGTGACGGTTTCCTACTCGGGGCAGTATCACTACAACAACTACGACAACACCGAACACGACTGGCAACTGCCGTTCGGCAACGCGCCGTTCGTGACTGGGCGTCCGGGTGGCTATACGCAGGCGGCGCCGGCGTCGATCAAGGATTACACGCTGCCCGGCTACTTCTCGACGATAAGTTCGAACGGCACGATTTCGGGCACGGGTGTCAGCGTCAGCAACACGGCGGCTAACGCATCAATTCCGCCGCTCGGTTTGTTGCCGGGGCAGTCGGTGCCGGGGCTTACGCCGACCACCCTGAGCGGCAACGCCAGCGGCGCAAAATCGGGTGCATCGTCCGTGCACGGTGGTCCACCGGCGCCGGTCGATCCGATCATCGCCAGTGCGACGGCGCTGAACGTGCTGAACAACCTCACGATTCCGCAAGGTGGCCTGTACCGGCCGACGACCGCGCCGAATGCGAACTACGTGATCGAGACGAACCCGGCGTTCACGAACCAAAAGAACTTCATTTCGAGCGACTACTTCTTCGGGCAGCTCGGCGTCGATCTCACGCATATTCCGAAGCGGCTTGGTGACGGCTTCTATGAGCAGCAGCTCGTGCGCAATCAGGTGACGGCGCTGACCGGCAAGGCGGTGCTGGGGCCGTACGCGGATCTGCAAACGATGTACCAGTCGTTGATGACGGCAGGTGCGGATCTGTCGAAGTCGCTCGATTTGCCGATGGGCGCGAGCCTGTCGGCCGAGCAGGTGTCGAAGCTGACCGGCAACGTGATCATGATGGAAACACGGGTGGTCGACGGGCAGTCGGTGCTCGTGCCGGTCGTGTACCTCGCGCAGGCGAACCAGCAGAATGTCAACGGCCCGCTGATCAGCGCGACGAACATCGATTTCCAGAGCGCACAGTCGTTCACGAACAGCGGCACGATCAAGGCGGACAACACGCTGGCGATCCAGGGCAAGCAGATCGACAACGCGTTCGGCGCGCTGCAAAGCGGCGGGCTGATGTCGCTGAAGACCGAGAACAACATTGATCTGACGTCGGCGAACGTGAAGGCTGGCAGTTTGCAACTGGATGCCGGCAAGGACCTGATTCTCGATACGGCGACGAAGACGAATACACGCGTGAGCCGGGACGGTGCGACGAGCGTGGTCACCACGCTCGGGCCAACCGCCAAACTGGATGTCGCGGGCAATGCGTCGATCGTCACCGGCGGCAACTTCCAGCAGAACGCGGGCAACCTGTCGGTCGGCGGCAATCTCGGGATGAAGGTCGGCGGCAACTGGGATCTCGGTGCGGTGCAGACGGGCGAGCACAAGATCGTGCAGCGGGCGAACGGCGTGTCGAACACCGACATCAACAAGGTCACCGGCAGCTCGGTGACGGTCGGTAGACAGTCGAGCATCGGCGTCGGCGGAGACCTGACGGCCAAGGGCGCGCAGATCGACCTCGGCCAGGGCGGTACGATCGCGGCCAAGGGCAACGTAACGCTCGGCGCGGCGAGCACGACATCGACGGTGAACAGCAACAGTTCGGGTAGCGATAGTCACGGCAGCTACGCCGAGACGCTGCATACGTCCGATCAGGCGTTGACCGGCACGACGCTCAAGGGTGGCGACACGGTCAATATCGTGTCGGGCAAGGACATTACGCTCTCCGGCAGCGCGATCAGCCTCGACAAGGGCAACGCGAACCTGCTGGCGGCTGGCGACGTGAATGTCGGCGCTGCAACCGAGACGCACGAGCTGAATCCGCACGAGACCCACAGCCATAGCAATGTCGTGAGCGGCGTGAAGGTCGCCAGCGGTATCGATCAAACGTCGACGGTCAGTCGTGGCAGTACGGTGTCAGCTGACGGTGTCAATATCGTCAGCGGGAAGGACATCAGCGTCAATGGTAGCGACATCGTCGGCACGAACGATGTCGCCCTGCAGGCGGCGCACGATGTTCGTATCACGACGTCGCAGGACACAACCCAGTCGTCGAGCTATTACCGGAAACAGGAATCCGGTCTGATGTCGGGTGGCGGCCCGTCGGTGACGGTAGGCTCGCGCTCGCAGTCGGACAAACAGCAAACGTCGACCGTGACGAATACCGGCAGCACAATTGGCTCGCTGAAGGGCAACCTGAGCGTGACGGCCGGCAACAATCTGCACGTGACTGGCAGCGACTTAATCGCAGCGCAGAACGTGACGGGAACTGCAAAGAACATCACCATCGACGCGGCCGCTGGCTCATATAGCCATAACGAGAGCCATGAGACGAAGCAAAGCGGACTGACGGTCGGTCTGGCGGGCACGCTGGCGCAAGCGGTACAAGGTGCGGTCGGACAGGCACAATCCGCTGGCGGCAGTCAGGACAGTCGGGCAAAGGCGCTGCACGCAATCGCCGCGGCGGGTCAAACCGCTGGTGTCGCACAGGACCTGGCTGCTAAGGGGGGGGCGGACATCGGTATTTCGGTCAGCGTCGGATCGAGCCACTCGAAGAGCACGTTCTCCGAAAGCCAGACGACGCAGACCGGTTCGAAAGTGGTGGCGGGCGGCACGGCCGCATTCATTGCGACAGGCGACAAGAACCAGGGCCAAGGTAATGTGACGATCGCCGGCTCGGACGTCACTGCATCCAACGTGTTGTTGAATGCCGCGAATCAGGTGAACCTCGTCAATACGACGAATACTGATTCGACTCGCAGTACAAACGAATCGGGCAGTGCGAGCGTCGGCGTACAACTGACGACGCGAGGTTTCGGTGTGTCGGCCTCGATGGCGAAAGCCCACGGCGATGGAAACAGCGATGCGGTGATGCAAAACAACACGCACATCACTGGGACGAACAACGTGTCGATCGTTTCGGCTGGCGACACCAACGTGATCGGCGCGACCGTCAGCGGCAAGCATGTGTCCGCTGACGTCGGTGGCAACCTGAACCTTGCCAGCGTGCAGGACACCACGGTCAGCGAGGCGCATCAGAATAGCTCCGGCGGCGGTTTCACGATCAGCCAAGGGGGTGGTAGCGCGAACTTCAGTAGCCAGCACGGCGACGCGAATGGCAACTATGCGGGTGTCGCTGAGCAAGCCGGCATCAAGGCTGGCGATGGCGGCTTCGATGTCAACGTGAAGGGCAATACCGATCTCAAGGGGGCGGTAATCGCGAGCACAGCCGATTCGTCCAACAACCATCTGACGACCGGGACGCTCGCCTACTCCGACATCCAGAACCACGCTAATTACAGTGCGTCGAGCAGCGGCTTCTCCGCAGGCGCCTCGATGGGTGTGCCGACACAGGCGACTGGCGCCGGATCGGTACCGAACGCTGGCGGTGTGACGCCGATGCTGAGCCAGCACGATAGCGGCAGCGAATCGGCGACGACGAAGAGCGGCGTGAGCGCAGGCACCGTCACGATTACGGATACCGCCAACCAAAAGCAGGATCTCGCCGGCCTGAACCGCGATACATCGAACACGAACGGCACTGTGTCGAAGACGCCCGATCTGCAGAATCTGTTGGGTAATCAAGCCGACATGATGAACGCAGCCAGTGCGGCCGGCGAAGCGGTGGCGACGCAGATCGGGCGATATGCAGACAACAAGCGCGACGCGGCAGACAAGGCGGCGAAGAAGGCCGCAGAAGATGGAAATCTGGAACTCGCGGCTCAGTATCGTCAGGAAGCGGCAAGCTGGGACGAAGGCGGCACGAACCGGGTCGCGCTGCACACTGCGGGCGGTGCGATGATCGTGGGTCTCGGCGGCGGCAATGCATTGGCGGGGGCGGCTGGAGCCGGACTGTCCGCCGCATTAGCCGGCAAGTTGAACAGCGTCGCAGATTCGATCGCAAGTGCGACTGGTGATACGAATGCCGGGATGACGGCAGGGAACATTCTGGCCAACGTGCTTGCAACCAGTGCGGGTGCGCTGGTGGGCGGGAATTCCGGGGCCTTTGCGGCGGCGAATGTAGACCTGTACAACCGCAACAACAGCAACGGTCAGGGCAAGGGTGGCACCGGAAGCCAGTTCCTCGACAACGGGGCAGATTTCGTCGCGGGTGCTTGGAATGGCTTGGTGAGCCTTGGCGAAGTGGTCGTAAACACCCCGAACGGTGGACCTTTTGCATCGCCCGGCGACCCCGGCTATATCTCTGCCGACAAATTCCGGCTGCCGTATATCCAAGGTGATCAGCTGGGACCTGATATCGAGCTTCTCGCCGCTATGCTTGCAACCAGAAAGGTTGGCAAAGGCGGTGCAACCGAGGCCGAAGCCGTCGCAGCCGGAGATGCGGCAGCGCTGAAAAAAACGATCGACGCAACCAAGTATCAAGGAGAGATGCTAGGAGCAAATGGCACACAGACCGCAAGCAAATCCATTTGGAGAGGTAGCGGTCAGGAAAGAATTGATGTGGAAAATCCTGCTCCCGGCGTGCGCCCGGGACAGATTCACTATCAAGATGCCAACGGCACCAAGTACTATTATGATCCTAACTCGCAAGTGTTTTTCGATCAAAAAACTGGCGAATTGGCCCCGAAGAGTGTGCAAAATTTGATGAAGGATTCGTCCTTCTCGAAGGCAATTGATAAGGCGCTAACCGGTTATCTTGGAGCGAAGCGATGAATGCCATGAATGACAAGATGCACCTTCTCCTTCAACGGAAGTCGGCGGTTGAAGTCGGCGTGCCAGATGGGCTCAAAGAAATTCTAAATGCTGGATTCGTGCGAATTGGCGAGTGCATTTTATTTTCTTCTTTTTTTAAAGAAACGAGTCTGCCATCCGATCAATTCTTGATTCGGGCTTATGGCGATTTGACAGGGTATGAGTGCGCAGTCAACAAAATCCACGTTGAAGATTACTGCGAGGAAAATGTCCTCGGGAGTGCCATGGGGTTCGTTAGTTATTTCTCTGAGGTCTGGAGGGGGAAATTCGGGGACGAGGCAATCGTTATCCTGACCTATGAGGAGGATGATGATTTTGGTGAGGTATGCACGTTTCGATTTCATTTAAATCGCGTCGGGCAGAAATTTATCGATCCAGGCGAGATAAATAAATATCCAGAGGCCATATTGATGAGCAGCGTTTTGTGAAAATCAATGGCCGCATTGCTGAATGGTAAAAATTGAACTCTATACGCAGAATCTCTAGTTGATGCTCGGCGCGGTAGGCAATGTCAAGAGCGCCATGATTTCTTCGGTCTGAGGGTGAAATGACAAAATGGAAAGACCTTTTGGAATACACCGACACCGTGATTTCGCGAGGGGCACTCCTCAAGTTTCCGGCTGGTCAATCGTTTGAGGACGAGGTCGTCATGATGGTTTGTGAAGCGCCTGATAAGTCGGGGCGCTTTGGATTGATCGCCATCACGGGGTATAAGGCCGGCATCAACTGCTACGTTATATTTCCTGCGGAAGCCGCGCAAACGGAGCTGTCGGCGAGCTGGCTAATTGCAAACTGGACCATGTGGGTCTGGCCAGATGGGCATGTGCAAGATGTGAAAGTTCGTGCGCCCCTCGAAGCCCAGGAACTGTAGTTGCAATCGACAGAGGTAATTGACACCAAGTGCAACTTGATTACCATAAATAAGAAGAACTAGACCTCAACTATGAAAATAGTCAAACGGCTAGCGACTGTGCCGTTCGCCGCCTTGATGTCGGTCGCCGTGCAGGCTCAACAAGTTCCATCACCGGCCGAACAGGCCGCCGCCGCGCGCGCGAACGCGGAACAGGACCGCCAGGCGCAACAGCAACGCGAGGCGCAGCAGCGCGACGCGCAGCAGCGCGACGCTGCTGTGCGTGCGCCTTTGGTTCGTTCCGAGGTGCCGGGTGTCGAAGCATATCCTGCGATTCCGGCCGATACGCCCTGTTTTCGGATCGAACGATTCGCGCTGGACGTACCGGATACGTTGCCCAACGCAGTGAAGGCGCAAGGCGCTTCGGCATTGCCGCTCGATCGCTTCGCGTTCGCACGTGAATGGCTCGAACATTACTCGGGTGCGTGCGTCGGCAAGCAAGGTATCGATGTGCTGGTCAAGGGTCTGTCACAAGCGATCCTTGCGCGTGGGTATGTCACCACGCGCGTGCTCGTACCGGAGCAGGATCTGTCGAGCGGCACCCTTAAGCTTTCGCTGATTCCGGGCGTAATCCGCCACGTGCGCTTCGCCGAGGAAAAACTGCGTGGCACCTGGAAGACCGCCTTTCCGACCGGCGACGGCGAGCTGCTGAACCTGCGCGAGCTTGAACAGGGCCTCGAACAGATGAAGCGCGTATCGAGCCAGGACGTATCGATTCAGATCGTGCCGGCCGATGTGCCAGGCGAAAGCGACGTCGTGCTCGACGTGAAGCGCGGCAAACCGTGGACGGTTGTCGCCTCGATCGACAACTCGGGCACGCGGGCGACCGGCCGGCTGCAGGGCAACCTGTCGCTCGGCATCGACAATCCGCTCGGCCTGAACGACATTTTCAACGTCGGCGTGAGCCAGGATCTGGAATTTGGTGACAAGCGCCTCGGCTCGCACGGCTGGAACGGCTTTTATTCGATTCCGTGGGGCTACTGGACCGCAACGCTCTCCGCATACACGAGCACGTACTACCAGCAGATCGCCGGCGTGAACCAGACGTTCATTGCGAGTGGCAATTCGAAGACGGTCGATTTCAAGCTGAACCGCGTGCTGTCGCGCAGCCAGAACGACGTGTTCGGTGCGCAGTTCCGGCTGTCGCGCCGGTTCGGGCAAAGCTTCATCGAGGACACCGAGATCCCGCAGCAGCGCCGCAACAACACGTTCGTCGAGTTCGGCCTGACCGATCGCCACTATTTCGGCAACGCGCAATTCGACGGCACGCTCGCGTACCGGCAGGGCATCGGCGCATTCGGCGCGCAGGACGACATGCTGGCGGCCGACGGCGGCCCGACCTACCGCTACAAGATGGCCGTGCTCGACGCGAATCTGTCGGTGCCGTTCGCGATCGCGCAGCAGCCGTTTCGCTTCGTCACGACATTCCACGGCCAGTACACGGGCAACACCCTCTACTACATCGACGACCTGACGATCGGCAGCCGCTACACGGTACGCGGCTTCGATGGAGAGACGATGCTGGCGGCTTCTCGTGGATTCTACTGGCGCAACGAGCTCCAGGCGCCGATCGGACAGACGGGAACGGCAGTTTACGCGGGCCTCGACTATGGCCGCGTATGGGGCCCGCAGCCGGTCGCGCTGGTTGGCACGCAACTGGCAGGCGCGGTGATCGGCGTGAAGGGGAGCGTCGCGACGCGTTTCGGCGGGTACGGGTACGACCTGTTCGCCGGTACGCCGGTGTACAAGCCGTCCGGCTTTCCAACGAACCGGGTCACGCTCGGGTTCCAGCTGACGGCCCAGTTTTGATGAATATTCGATCGAGCTGCTCGGCACTTCATGGATTCAAAATGCCGACGAGGATCGGGGACCGTTTCTGACCGCGCAGATCGTAGCAGTCGTGTTCGCGAACAGTTGGCAGGCTATCGATATTCGAATGCCCGGCTTGCCAGTGCTGCTTCGGCAGGACAATCGGCACAGTGCTAGATCGGCGACAAGTATTGGCGTACGCCGGGCGGCGTAGCACCGCCCGCGCCTCACACATACAGATAGCGCACCAAGTGAAAGAACACCGGCGCGGCGAAGCAGATCGAGTCGACGCGATCGAGCATCCCGCCGTGGCCGGCGATCATCGAGCCCCAGTCCTTCGTGCCGAGCGAGCGCTTGACGGCCGACAGCACGAGCCCGCCGACGAAGCCGGCGATCACGATCGCGAGCGAGATCCCGAACGCCGCGCCGAAGCTGAACGGCGTCACGCGATACAGCGACGCGCCGCACAGCGTGGCCAGCAGGCCGCCGCCGACGAAGCCCTCGATCGTCTTCGACGGCGACAGCTGCGGCGCGATCTTGCGGCGTCCGAACAGCTTGCCGACCACGTATTGCAGCACGTCGCTGATCTGCACGACGAACAGGAAGAAGAACAGCAGCAGTGCGTTCTGCCCGGCGTAGCGCGGAATGTCGAGGATCAGCACGGCCGGCGCGTGGCTCAGCCCGTACACGCACACCATCAGCGCCCAGTTGATCTTCGCGTTGCGACTCAGGAAGTCGCGCGTGTCCTGCGTGAGCGCCGACACGAGCGACATCGCGAAGAACAGGTGCACGGGCACGAAGATCGAATACATCCCGTACCAGTTGATGCCGAGCAGCAGGTACTGCACGGGGATCGCGATGAAGAACGCGATGAAGAGCGTCGTATGGTCGCTCGCGGTGGTCGGCGTAAGCGTGATGAATTCGCGCAACGTCAGGTACGACAGCAGCGCGAACACCAGGTAGGTGACGTTGTTGCCGAGGCCGATCGCGACGGCCATGATCGCGATCATGGCCCACCACGCACGGATGCGCTGGTTCAGATTGACGATGGTCGCGCTGGTGCCGCCGCTGCGCGCGCCGAGGATCGCGCCGATCACGGTCGCGACGACGAGCACGCCCGTGACGCCCGCGACCAGTTCCCAGAAGAGGGTTCGCATGGTTGGTATCCGGAAAAGGGAGAAGGGGGCGCGCCGCGTTCAGCCGGCCGGCCGTTGCGGCGGCGCGAGCGCGATGACCGCGTCGCGCATGCGGGCGAGGAACGTCGGCTTGTCTTCCTGAGCGCCGAGTGCTTCGTTCGCGCCGAAATGCACCTTGCAGATCAGCGGCACGGGCCAGATCGCGCCCTTCGGCATGATGCGTTGCAGGTTCTCGAGGTAGACGGGCGCGAGCGCGACGTCCGGGAACTCGGTCGCGAGATGGAACAGCCCGCTCTTGAACGGCTGCGGCAACACGTCGGCGCCGCGCGTGCCTTCCGGGAAGATGATGATCGAGTGGCCCTGTCGCAGCGCGTCGCGCACCGGCTCCAGTGGGTCGCCGCCGTTTTCGCGATGACGGTCGATCAGCACGACGTTCAGCAGCTTCTGCGCGATGTGGCGCTTCAGGTCGCTGCTGTCCCAGTAGTCGCGCGCGGCGACGGGCCGCACGACCGCGCGCACGTCGCGCGGCAGTGCGGCGAGGATCGCGAGCGTGTCGATGTGGCTCGTGTGGTTCGAGAAATAGATCTTCTGCGTCGGGGACGGCGGCGCCTGATGCCAGACCGGATACGCGCCGGCGACGAGCCGCACGATGGACAGCAGGAAGTCGCGCTGCCAGACGTTGAGGATGTTCATCGGCGTGTGGCCTCCTGCGTGCATGCCCGGCCCGCTGCGCATGCGCGGCGGGCGGAACCCCGGAATGCCGGCGCGGCAGGATGCGCGCCGGACGGCTCTTGTTTAAATTTTTTCAAATTCGTGGCTGCCTGTCGCAGGTCCGCGATAATCGGACGATTCGCCGTCGCACGCTGTCGCGTCGCGGCGAGTGCGCCGGTCGGCGGCGTGATAATCGGCTGTTGCACGAGTGCCCGCCTGCAGTTCGAATGGATCTCGCTGCGATCGGGCCAGCGGATTATCGCGAGTTTCGCCGAAAAACGCCAGATTGGCGCCGCGCGGGCGGACCGGCCCGCAGGCTTGACGCATCGAGGCCGCTCGGCGACGATGAGGGCCGTTCAATCCAGGTCGACGCAGGCCGTTTCGCCGCCCGGGGCATGGCGGCGGGAAACGTATCCGACCGTGCCGCACGAATAAAATGAATACGAAACGATGAGCCTCTACGCACTCAAACCCAAATTCCAGAATCGTCTGCGCCCATTCGCGGATTCGCTCGCCGAACGCGGCGTCACGGCCAACCAGGTCACGCTGTTCGCGGCAGGAGGCTCGATCGTCGTCGGCGCGCTCGCCGGGCTCGGCGTGTTCGCCCGCGCGCTGTTCCTGCTGATCCCGCTGTGGCTGTTCGCGCGGATGGCGCTCAACGCGATCGACGGGATGCTCGCGCGCGAGCACGGGCAGAAGAGCACGCTCGGCGCCTACCTGAACGAGCTGGGCGACATCGTGTCGGACGTCGCGCTCGTGCTGCCGTTCCTCGCCATTCCCGCGTTCGCTCCGGCGGACGTCTGGCTGTTCGCGCTGACGGCGGTGATCGTCGAATGCGCGGGGCTGATCGGCTCGCTCGTCGGCGCGACGCGCCGCTACGACGGCCCGTTCGGCAAGAGCGACCGGGCGCTGGCCCTCGGCGCGTTCGCACTGTGGATCGGCTTCGGTTTGCCGGTCGGCAGCGTCGCCGCCTGGCTGTGGCGGCTGCTGATCGTGCTGTCGATCGTGACGGTGGTGCGGCGCGTCCGGGCCGGGATCACCGAAGCGGGCGGCTGACGGGCCGGGCGCCGGAGGGCGGCGCCACACGATACGTATAACGAAACGAGAGAGATCGCATGAGCGCACGCACGGCCCGCGAGGCCGACTTCATCACGCACGACGGCGAAACGCTGTTCTATCGTCACTGGCCCGCGACGGGCGCACGCTGCCGTGGCGCCATCGTGCTGCTGCATCGCGGGCACGAACACTCGGCGCGCGTCGCGCACCTCGTCGACGAGCTCGACCTGCCGGATTTCGCGTTTTTCGCGTGGGACGCACGCGGCCACGGCCGCTCGCCGGGCGCGCGCGGCTACAGCCCGAGCGCGGCCGCATCGGTGCGCGACCTGCAGACCTTCGTCGAGCATATCCGCGACACGCACGGCATCGCGATCGAGGAGATGGCGGTAGTCGGCCAGAGCGTCGGCGCGGTGCTCGCGGCGACCTGGGTGCACGACTACGCGCCGCCGATCCGCGCGCTCGTGGTCGCGTCGCCGGCATTCCACATCAAGCTCTACGTGCCGTTCGCGCGGCCGGGGCTGCGGCTGATGCACAAGCTGCGCGGGCTGTTCTACGTGAACAGCTACGTGAAGCCGAAATTCCTCACGCACGATCCCGAACGGATCGCGAGCTACGCGTCCGATCCGCTGATCACGCGGCCGATCGCGGTCAACATGCTGCTCGACCTGCACGATACCGCGCAGCGCATCGTCGCCGACGCGGCCGCGATCACCGTGCCGACGCTGTTGCTGATCTCGGGCGCCGACTGGGTCGTGCATCGCGGCCCGCAGGACCGTTTCTTCGAGCGGCTCGGCGCGGCGCGCAAGGAGCGCATCGTGCTGCCGGGCTTCTATCACGACACGCTCGGCGAGCGCGACCGCGCGCAGGCGCTCGCGCCGCTGCGTGCATTCGTGCTGCGCGAGTTCGATGCGCCGAGCCCGCGCGTATCGCTCGCCGATGCCGATCGACGCGGCGCGTTCCATGACGAATACGCGGCGCTCTCCCGGCCGCCGGCGAACGTGTTCGCACGGGCGTACTGGGCGCTCACGCGCGCCGGCCTGAAAGCCGGCGGCGCGCTGTCGGACGGCATCGCGCTCGGGTTGCGGCTCGGCTTCGATTCGGGTTCGACGCTCGATTACGTGTACCGCAACCGCGCGCAGGGGCGGCTGGGCATCGGCGCGCTGATCGACCGCACGTATCTCGATTCGCCGGGCTGGGTCGGCATCCGCCAGCGCAAATTGCATCTGCAGGAGCTGATCGGCGCGGCGATCGGCCGGCTGCGCGGGAACGGCACGCCGGTGCGGATCGTCGACATCGCCGCCGGCCACGGGCGCTACGTGCTCGATGCGATCGCGCTGGCCGCCGAGCGCGATGGCGCGGCGCCCGACGACATCACGCTGCGCGACTACAGCCCACCGAACGTCGAGGCC
>NZ_JACFYV010000084.1:0-25369 GCF_016759955.1 Burkholderia sp. KCJ3K979 | reverse complement strand
CTCGGCAGGAACTGGCCGAGCGCGGTCACCACCGGCGCGGCGTCAACGGCGAGGCTACCCAGCGAGCTGATCGCACCGCCGCCATGCACATTCCTGACCTGTTCCGTCGTCATGACCTTCATCATTCTCTCCTCGTAAAAAATAAAGATGATGCAAAGAACCTTCATTGAAAGACAAACGGCTTTTAATCCCGAGCGACTCGTTAATCTAATAATCACTGCGATTACCAGCCGAAATCAGGCTATCATGCGGGCGCATCGGAATTCAATGGAGGACACACTCTTACAGCCGCATTTTCCGATGCACGGCGAGTAGCAGGCATTCATGCTGTTTGAATTTCAATTTCAAAACGTTTAAATCCCGTCGCAATGCATTGCGGCACGGACAGGAGACGGAGACGGCCATGTTTGAAACGAGGCGCACGAATCGCGAGTCGGCGACACCGGATGCGGGTATTTCCCTATCAAGATTTTCGACTAGGTGGAATCCCCGACTTGCAACCATGACATTGTTCGCTGTAACGATAGCCGGCGTGGCGGCACACGCCCGTGCGTTCTGCCTCGATACCGCCTACCAGTACGCGTCCGTGCACGATCCGCGCTACCTGCAGGCCCGCAGCGAATACGATGCGGCCCGCCAGAAATTTCCCGAGGCGCGTGCGCAGATGCTGCCGCAGGCCGCCGCGCAACTCGAGTGGGGGCGCTACGGCACGCACGCGAACCTGTTCGGCATCGACGTCAGCGGCTCGAGCAACGCGGCATACGGTTCCGCGCAGGTCACGCAGGCGCTGTTCAACGTGCCCTACCTGTACGACATGCGGCGTGCGACCGAATACGAGGAAGCGGCGAAGCAGAAGTTCGAGGTCGCGAAGCAGGACCTGATCCTGCGGGTCGCGAACGCGTGCTTCGATCTGCTGAGCGCGCGAGAGAAACTGCA
The DNA here is from genome assembly GCF_016759955.1 of Burkholderia sp. KCJ3K979. NCBI lineage: Bacteria > Pseudomonadati > Pseudomonadota > Betaproteobacteria > Burkholderiales > Burkholderiaceae > Burkholderia > Burkholderia sp. KCJ3K979. The sequence goes on along the minus strand of NZ_JACFYV010000084.1, from coordinate 24,433 downwards.
ATCCGCCGACGACGAAGTCAGCGCGCTCACGCGACTCGAAAGCGATACGCGGCGCATGGCGCAACTCGGGATGAAGACGATCGGCGACACCGCCGAGATCGAGGCGCGCCGCAGTCTCGCGCAATCCGACGAAGCGCTCGCGCAGACCGACGTCGATGCGCGGCGCGCCCGTTACGAGACGTTGCTCGGTTCGACGATCGATTTCTCGCGCTGGCCGCGGCTGGCGATGCGCGGGTCGTCGCCGCGCATTCCGTCCGGCGACTATGCGCCGCAGGACAACCCCGCGTACCGGCAGGCCTATCGCGACGTCCAGGTCGCGCGCCTTGCCGCGAAGCGCGTCAGCGCCGAACACTTGCCGACCGTCGACCTGTTCGCGTCGTATTCGCGTGGGCTCAACCCGAACCTGCGCGGGCTCACCGATCGTTCGGACTTCCATCAAAGCGCGGTCGGCGTGCAGGTGACGATTCCGATCTTCTCCGGCGGCAGCGTGTACTACCGGCAGGTCGAGGCCGAGCACGTGACCGAGCAGTACCGCAACCGGCTGCGCGAGGTCGAGGAGCAACTGGGCACCGATCACCGCGAGGCGTTGTCCGCGCTCGAATCGGTCGGCAAGCGCATTCGCGCGCTGCAGCAGTCGCTGCAGGCCGCGCGGCTCGCCTACGATGCGTCGATGAAGGCGCATCAGGTCGGCTACAGCACGACGTACGAGACGCTGAACCTGAGGCGCGACATCTCGGGCATCCGGCAGAAGCTGTTCGACAGCTATCTCGATGCGCTGAAGCTTCAGTTGAAGCTGAAAAGCGTGCTCGGCACGCTCGACGAACAATCGCTGATAGCGGTGGACAGTTTCCTCGAAAGCAACGCGGCGAGCGATCGGGGGTGAACGCGATCACATACGTCGGTATCCCGGGCAAGGTTGCGTACACAACCTTCAAGGAAAAGGTCGATGTGCCGGCCGGTCGGGGGTTCGACGACGGCGCATCGCGATTCCCGCTCGTCGCTTACCGCGCCCGTGCGCAGCCGCATGCGTGGCTGAAGCGGTGATACGCATTGATTCGAGGTACATCAATCGGGAGGCGGCAGCACGACCGTGTCCTCGGGGCCGAGCACGCGGCCGTCCTGCGAACGCAGTTCCAGCTTCCTGACCGGCAGCCCGGTCTTCCGGTCGACCAGCAGCACGTGCGCCTCGTCCGGTTCGAAGAAGAAATCCTCGCCCCACTGCCGCAGCGCGACCAGCAGCGGAAACAGCCCGCGCCCCTTCTCGGTCAGCACGTATTCGTGATGCGCGCCGCCGTCGGCGGCCGGCACGACGTCCATGATTCCGTGCGCGACCAGGTTGCGCAGGCGCGCGGCCAGGATGTTCTTCGCGAGGCCGAGATTCTTCTGGAATTCGCCGAAGCGGCGCAGGCCATCGAACGCGTCGCGGACGATCAGCAGCGACCACCAGTCGCCGATCGCGTCCAGCGGGCGGGCGACACCGCAAAGGGAATCTTCGTGCGTGGTGCGTCGGTTCATCGGTGCAGGGGGCGATGCCTTGGCCGGGATACGGACTCGACGGCGTTCGCTTTCGTTGAAATGAATGGTTGCAATATAAAACCCAACTCAGAAAAGATCAATGCTGAGTGCGCGACCGTTCGGGATCGATGAACGGAATGACCGTTCCAGCCGGAATTGGCATATGAATTCATACGTTACAGCCAATAAATCCATACATTGGAGGGCTTCATCACGTCGCCCCACCTCATCGGCCCCGCATTCGGCACCTGCCCTCATGATTTAATAGGTTGCAACTTGAAACCAGATCATCTACGCTCGAATCAGTTTCAACTTGAAACCATTCTGTCCAACTCCCGAAGGAGCATTCGATGATCCGGTCCGATGCCACGTTCGACGGCACCTTTCCATTCGCCCCGCATTTCGACGACGCATCCGGCTTCCGGATGCACTACGTGGACGAAGGCCCGCGCGACCGCGAAATCGTGCTGTGCCTGCATGGCGAACCCACATGGGGATATCTGTTCCGTCACCTCGTGACGGCGTTGAGCCCGACATACCGCGTCGTCGTGCCCGATCACATGGGCTTCGGCAAAAGCGCGACGCCGCAGGACCGCAGCTACTGGCTGCAGGATCACATCGACAATCTCGAGCGTTTCGTGCTCGCGCATGACCTCGATCGCATCACGCTGGTGATGCACGACTTCGGCGGCCCGGTCGGCATGGGGCTCGCCGCGCGGCATCCGGACCGGATTCGGCGCATCGTGTCGGCCAACGGACCGACGCCGTTCGGGCAGACCGATCTCGCCGAGCGCCTGACGGCGAACGGCCGCGATGCACCGTGGTTCCAGTGGATCATGCGTGCGGCGGCCGACGGTACGCTCGAAACAGTGCTCGGGCAGCTCGGCTTCAACATCCTGAGCACGTTGAAGCTGAACGGCTTCGAGGATCACGCGATCATCACCGACACGTGGATCGCCGCATACGGCGCGCCGTTCGCGCAGCCGGCCGATTGTCTCGGCGCGATCGGATGGGCACGGGGGTTCGCGGCCGGCGCGCACCGGTTCGAGGAACCCGATGCGGCGGCGCTGCGCGCGATACGCGGCAAGCCCGCGCTCGCGATCTGGGGAGACGCCGACCGAACGCTCGGCGCCGAACACTTCCTGCCGCTCTTTACCGCGCTGTTTCCGTCCGCGCCGATCGAGCGGCTGGCGGGCGTCGGGCACTACTGCTTCGAGGACGCGCCGGATGCCATTGCCGCACGAATCGCGGATTTCATCCGAACGACCGGCTGAAAAATTTCGGCAGCCGGCTCGAAACACCGGCTGCCGAACGGCGTGCGCGGTCGCTTCGCGCACGCGTCGCTTCACGTCAACGTCACCGAATGATCCGCGTCACTCCCCGCCCGCGCGGATCGGCCATCGCTTCCGGCGTCTTGCCGTCGATCTTGATGACCTGGATGTCGCCGCTGAAGTCCTGCCCCTTCAGCGTATAGCCGCGCGCTTCGATCTGCTTCGCGAGTTCGCCTTCGATCGGATGGTACGGCTCCCAGAAGATCGTGTTCGGCGGCAGCAGTTGGTGATGGAACCGCATCGCGCCGACCGCTTCCTTCAACGGCATCTTGAAGTCGTAGATGTTGTTGATCACCTGGAAGATCGACGTGAAGATGCGCGAGCCGCCCGGCGTGCCGATCACCAGCGATACCTTGCCGTCCTTCGTCATGATCGTCGGCGACATCGACGACAGCGGGCGCTTCTTCGGTTCGATCGCGTTCGCGTCGCTGCCCACCACGCCGAACATGTTCGCGACGCCCGGCTTCGCGGAGAAGTCGTCCATCTCGTCGTTCAGCACGATGCCCGTGCCGTCGGCGATCACGCCCGAGCCGAAATAGCCGTTGATCGTGTACGTGTTCGACACCGCGTTGCCCCACTTGTCGACCACCGAGAAGTGCGTCGTTTCGGCCTTTTCCGGCATCGTCGTGCCGAGGCCCGGCTGCACGCTCTTCGTGTCCGACGGCTCCTTCGGGTTGACCTCGGCCGCACGCTTCGCGATGTACGCGTCGTCGGTCAGCTGCGCGATCGGCACCTTGTAGAAGTCGGGATCGCCGAGATACTGCGCGCGGTCGGCGAACACGCGCTTCTCGATTTCCGCGACGAGGTGGATGTACTGCGGCGAGTTGAGCTTGACGCCCTCGAAGTCCTGCTTGAGGTCGGCCTTCATCTTCAGCAACTGCACGAGGCCGATGCCGCCCGAGCTCGGGGGCGGCGCGGTGATCACGTCATAGCCGTTCCACTTCGCCTGCACCGGCTGGCGCCACACCGCGCGGTACTGCGCGAGATCCTCGGTCGTGATCAGCCCGTTGCCGTCGCCGGTCTTCATCGACGCGGCGATCAGCTCGGCCGTCTTGCCCTTGTAGAAGCCTTCCGCGCCGCCGTTTGCGATGCGCGTCAGCACGTCGGCGAGATCGGGCTGCTTGAAGTTCGCGCCGGCCTTCAGCCCGGAGAAGTACTTGTCGAAGTTGGTCTTGCCGCCGAACTCCTTCGATGCGTCGACGCCGCGCTGCGCCAGTTGCTCGTCGACGACGAAACCGTCGCGCGCATAGTGGATCGCCGGCGCGAGCACCTGTTTCCACTTCAGCTTGCCGAAGCGCTTCTGCGCTTCCCACATGCCCGCCACCGTGCCCGGCACGCCGACCGCGCGCGGGCCGTACAGGCTCATGCCCTTGACGACGTTGCCGTCCTTGTCGAGATACATGTCCTTCGTCGCGGCGAGCGGCGCACGCTCGCGGTAATCGATGAAGTACGGCTTGCCGTCCTTGTAGATCGTCATGAAGCCGCCGCCGCCGATGTTGCCGGCTTCCGGGTACGTGACGGCGAGCGTGAACGCGATCGCGACGGCCGCGTCGATCGCGTTGCCGCCTTCCTTGAAGATCCGCTCCGCGGCATCCGCGCTGTACTTGTCGGCCACCGCCACCGCGGAGCTCGTCAGGACCGCGGGCTGCGGCCCTTTCGCGTACGCGGGCGCGTTCGGCAGGAAGCCGATGCCGGCCACCGTCGCGAGCACGGCTGCGGATGATTTGAAGCGATTCAGCGTAGTCATTGCATGTCCCCCATGTGGATCTCCTTCAGGCACGACGAGCACCTGATCCGTGGAAGGCCGCGGGCGCGCCGACGGCCCTGTGCCGGCTACGTAGTATAGGGGGACAAAAAGGGTCGAACACGCGGGGCGCGACGAAAGCGTGGCGATTGTGTGCGCGCGGTCACGTTGCGCTGCCGCGACGTGCGCGCGGATCGTTCGACATCGCCTGCGGCGCGCGCTTCGCGCACCGCACAAAACCCGAAAGTTGCGAACCGCGCGGCAAGCCTCGCCGCGCGTGCAAAAAAATCCGCGAACGCCCCGCCCGCGGCACAGCCCGATCTGCGAAGATAGCGCCCCATTGCGCGCCGCATCATCGTTTCGTGCACGCGCCGCTTCACGTTGCTTCATCTCGCTCCCTATGGCATCACACAATGCACATCACGCGTCCGGCTTCGCAGCCGGCGTCGCCGCCGCCGTCCTCGTCGCGCAAACCGGCGCAACCGGTCCGTGGCACTCGGGCATGCTCGCCGCGTTCGCGGCGGGCGTCGCGGGCGGCACCGCGCCCGACTGGCTCGAAGTCGCCTGGTGGAGCCGCAAGCGCCGCCTGTGGATCACGCATCGCACCCTCACGCACTGGGGCATCGGCTGGGTCGCGCTGCTCGCGCTCGGCTGGCACGGGCTCATCCATCATCCGCATCCGCTGTGGGCCGCGCCGCTGTTCGGCTTCGCCTGCGGCGGCGTGATGCACCTGCTCGCCGACTGGCCGAATCCGCTCGGCGTACCGTGGATCTGGCGGCGCCATTCGCTGAACCTGTGGAACAGCGGGCATTGCGACCTGATCGTGGTGGCGGCCGCCTGGGGCGGCACGCTGTGGCTCGCGCAATCGCTGTGGTCGCGTGCGCCGCTGATCGAACAGTGGCTCGGCTGGCTGCATCGCGTCTAGTTGCAATTCGACGCAATTCCGCGCGCGATCGGCGTGCCGAATCGCACGCAACTTTCCGTCCATTGAAAGCGCAGCGCAGGCCCCCACCTGAGTGTGAATCGTCGGCACGCATGCCCGGCACACACCCGTGACGTCTGGCACACTGACGATTCGATTCGCGTGCGATGCGTCCGCGCGCTCGCACCCCGCTCGCACCCTATTTCAACGCTCCGATGGACGTCACAGCTACCCGCCCTGCTGCCCGTGCGCTCGACGTGTTCCACCCGGCCGTCGCCGCGTGGTTCACACGCACGTTCGCCGCGCCGACCGGCGCGCAGGCGCTCGCGTGGCCGCACATCAAGGCCGGCCGCTCGACGCTCGTGGCCGCGCCGACCGGCTCCGGCAAGACGCTCACCGCATTCCTGTGCGCGCTCGACGATCTGGTACGCGATGCGCTCGCGCACGACGGCACGCTGCCCGATGCGACGCTGGTCGTCTACGTGTCGCCGCTGAAGGCGCTGTCGAACGACATCCACGTGAACCTCGACGCGCCGCTCGCCGGCATCGCGGAATCGCTCGCGCAGCTCGGCCTGCCGGTGCCGGCGATCCGCACCGCGGTGCGCACCGGCGATACGACGCAGGCCGAGCGCGCCGCGCTGCGCAAGCGCGCGCCGCACATCCTCGTCACGACACCCGAATCGCTGTACGTGCTGCTGTCGTCCACGTCGGGGCGGCAGATGCTGTCGAACGTGCGCTCGGTCATCGTCGACGAAATCCATGCGCTGGCGTCGTCCAAGCGCGGCAGCCATCTCGCGCTGTCGCTCGAACGCCTCGACGCGCTGACCGGGCGCACGCTGCCGCGCATCGGGCTGTCGGCCACGCAAAAGCCGATCGACGCGGTCGCGCGCTTCCTCGTCGGCGGGCCGGCCGACGCGCCGCGCGATTGCGCGATCGTCGACACCGGCCACACGCGCGAGCGCGACCTCGCGCTCGAACTGCCGAACGTGCCGCTCGAACCGGTGATGGCGACCGACGTGTGGGAACAGGTGTACGACCGCATCGCCGGGCTCGCGGCCGCGCATCGCACGACGCTGGTGTTCGTCAACACGCGGCGTACCGCCGAGCGCATGGCGCGCCATCTCGCCGACCGGCTCGGCAAGGACGCGATCGCCGCACATCACGGCAGTCTCGCGAAAGAGCACCGCTTCGACGCCGAGCAGCGCCTGAAGCGCGGCGAACTGAAGCTGCTCGTCGCCACCGCGTCGCTTGAACTCGGCATCGACATCGGCGACGTCGATCTCGTCTGCCAGGTCGGCTCGCCGCGCGGCATCGCGCCGTTCCTGCAGCGTGTCGGCCGCTCGGGGCACCACGTCGGCGGCGTGCCGAAGGGGCGGCTCTTTCCGCTGTCGCGCGACGAGCTGGTCGAATGCGCGGCGCTGCTCGATTGCGTGCAGCGCGGCGAACTCGATGCGCTGCGGATTCCCGAGGCGCCGCTCGACGTGCTCGCGCAGCAGATCGTCGCCGAAGTCGCGTGCGCGGAATGGCAGGAGGACGCGCTGTATGCGAGCTTCACGCGCGCCGCGCCGTATGCCCGGCTCGCGCGCGAGCGCTTCGACGAAGTGATGAAGATGCTCGCCGAGGGGTTCACGAGCCGACGCGGCGTGCGCGGCGCGTACCTGCACCGCGACGTGGTGGGCGGCACCGTGCGCGGCCGTCGCAACGCGATGATGACCGCAACCACTTCCGGCGGCACGATCCCCGACATGGCCGACTACGCGGTGCTGCTCGAACCGCAGGGCATTCAGGTCGGCACCGTCAACGAGGATTTCGCGATCGAGAGCCTGGCCGGCGACGTGTTCCAGCTCGGCAACCAGTCGTACCGGATCATTCGCGTGGAAACGGGCCGCGTGCGCGTCGAGGATGCGCAGGGTCAATCGCCGGGCATTCCGTTCTGGCTCGGCGAGGGACTGGGGCGCAGCGATGAACTGTCGGCGGCGGTCGGCCGGTTGCGTGCGCGACTCGACGGGCTGTTCGCGGACGGCGACCGGCATGCGCGGCTCGATGCGGCGAAGCACGCGAACGTCACCGAGGCCGGCAAGACGACCACCCGCGGCAAATCCCGAAAAGCGGCCGCCGAGACTGACGCGCCGCCCGCCTCGCCCGACAACGCGCCCGGCGGCACCGCGCTCGCCCCCACCGAAAGCCGCCTCGCGCCCGCGTTGCGCTGGCTGGTCGACGATCTGCGCCTGTCGCCCGACGCCGCGCGCCAGATCGCCGACTACCTCGCCCGCACCCGCGCCGCGCTCGGCGCATTGCCGACGCAGGACACGCTCGTGATGGAGCGGTTCTTCGACGAATCGGGCGGCACGCAGCTCGTGATCCATTCGCCGTTCGGCAGCCGCATCAACCGCGCATGGGGGCTCGCGCTGCGCAAGCGCTTCTGTCGCAACTTCAACTTCGAATTGCAGGCCGCTGCAACCGACGACGCGATCATCCTGTCGCTGTCGCTCGCGCACAGCTTCGCGCTCGACGAAGTGTGGCGCTACCTGCGTTCGGCCAGTGCCGAACACGTGCTGATCCAGGCGCTGCTCGATGCGCCGATGTTCGGCGTGCGCTGGCGCTGGAACGCGACCACCGCGCTCGCGCTGCCGCGTTTCACCGGCGGCCGGCGCACCGCACCGCAACTGCAGCGGATGAAGAGCGACGATCTGCTCGCGACGGTGTTTCCCGACCAGGTCGCGTGCCTCGAGAACATCGTCGGCGAACGCGAGATTCCGCATCACCCGCTCGTCGACCAGACGCTCGACGACTGCCTGCACGACGCGATGGACACCGACGGCTGGCTCGCGCTGCTGCGCCGGATCGAAAGCGGCGCGATCGAGCTCATCGCGCGCGACTTGCCCGCGCCGTCGCCGCTCGCGGCCGAGATCCTGAATGCGAAGCCCTACGCGTTCCTCGACGATGCGCCGCTCGAGGAGCGCCGCACACAAGCCGTGCAGTCGCGCCGCTGGAGCGACCCTGAAACGGCCGACGATCTCGGCGCGCTCGACGCCGACGCGATCGATGCGGTACGCGACGAAGCGTGGCCGCTCGTGCGCGACGCCGACGAAATGCACGATGCGCTGCTCACCCTCGCCTGCGTCGCCGACGACGAGGCGCACGCGCACGCAGGCTGGCCCGAGCGACTCGCGGAACTCGCGGAACGCCGCCGCGCGACGAAACTCGCGACGCCGGGCGGCGCCGCGCTGTGGGTGCCGGTCGAGCGGCTCGTCTGCGTGCGTGCGCTGCATCCGGACGCCCGCGCGACACCCGCGCTCAAGGTGCCGGCCGCGTGCGCGCAGCCGTGGGAAGCCGATGCGGCGCTCGTCGACGTGATCCGCGCGCGGCTCACCGGCTTCGGGCCGCTCACGCTCGATGCGATCGCCGCGCCGCTCGGCCTGCCGCCCGCGTCGATCGCGACGGCGCTCGCCGCGCTGGAACGCGAAGGCTACGTGATGCGCGGCCGCTTCACGCCGGGCGCGACGACCGACGAATGGTGCGAACGCCATCTGCTCGCGCGCATTCATCGCTATACGGTGAAGCGGCTGCGCCGCGAGATCGAACCGGTCGAACGCGCCGATTTCATGCGCTTCCTGTTCCACTGGCAGCACCTGACACCCGATACGCACGGCACCGGCCGCGACGCGCTGGCAGCCGTGGTCGAACAGCTCGAAGGCTACGAGGCTGCGGCGAGCGCGTGGGAAGACGCGCTGCTGCCCGCGCGGCTCACCGACTACACGGCGGGCGGCCTCGACGAGCTGTGCCGCTCGGGCAAGCTGGTGTGGACCCGCATCGGCGCGCCGGCGCGCGCGGCCGGCACACCCGTGAAGACGACGCCGATCGTGCTGCTGCCGCGCCGCCATCTTTCCGCATGGCAGGCGCTGCGCGATCCCGATGCGCAACCGGCACTGTCCGCGCGCGCCACGCAAGTGCGCGACGCGCTCGCCGCGCACGGCGCGATGTTCTTCGATGCGCTGCTCGACGATCTGCACATGCTGCCCATCGAGCTCGAACAGGCGCTCGGCGAACTCGTGTCGGCCGGCCTCGTGAATGCGGACAGCTACGCGGGCCTGCGCGCGCTGCTGAAGCCGGCCGTCAAGCGCAGCGCGACCTATGCGCCACGCACGCGACGCGGCGGCGCGCTGATCGGCGGGATGGACGACGCAGGGCGCTGGGCGCTCGTGCAACGTCAGGCCCCGCCGGACGATGACGCGCCCACGCCGAAACGCGGCCCTGCCACGACCGATCCCGACGCGCTCGAACATATCGTGTGGACGCTGTTGCGCCGCTACGGCGTCGTGTTCTGGCGATTGCTCGAACGCGAAGCCGACTGGCTGCCGAGCTGGCGCGAACTCGTGCGCGTGCTGCAACGCCTCGAAGCACGCGGCGAGATTCGCGGCGGACGCTTCGTCGCCGGGCTCGCGGGCGAGCAATTCGCGCTGCCCGAGGCCATCCCGATCCTGCGCGAACTGCGGCGGCAACCGGGCGACGGACAATACGTATGCGTGACGGGCGCCGACCCATTGAATCTCGCCGGCACGCTGCTGCCCGGCGACAAGGTGCCGGCGCTGACCGGCAACCGCGTGCTGTTTCGCGATGGCGTGCCCGTCGCATCGCTGGTATCGGGTACGTTCCACTACGCGCTCGACCTGCCGCCCGCCGCGCGCGAGGAGGCACGTCTGCGGCTCGCGCGTTCCTGCTGACATCGGCTGACACGCACGCGGCACCGGACTACTGATCGCCGCGCCGCGCGAGCGTCATCGTTCGGGTAGCATCGAACAATGGACCGCGCGAACTTCCGCGTGTCGCCCACACAAAACAAGACCTTCCGGAGACTGCCGCTCATGCCTTCGCATGCCGATTCGCCCGCTGCCCATCATGCGGGTTCGCTGACCATTTTCCAGGGCGCCGCGCTCTATATCGGCGCGGTGCTCGGCACCGGCGTGATCGCGCTGCCCGCGCTCGCCGCCGACGTCGCCGGGCCCGCCTCGCTGCTCGCGTGGGCCGCGCTCGTCGTGCTGTCCGGGCCGCTCGCGGCCACCTTCGCCGCACTCGGCGCCCGCTATCCCGATGCGGGCGGCGTGTCGACCTACGCAAGGCGCGCATTCGGCCCGAAGGCCGCGGCCATCGTCGGCTGGTGCTTCTATTTCGCGGTGCCGGCCGGCGCGCCGGCCGCCGCGATGTTCGGCGGCGCCTACGTCGCGGCCGTCACGGGCGGCGGACATACGACGGTCATCGTCACCGCCGCCGCACTGATCGCGACCGTATCGGCCGCGAACGCATTCGGCGTCACCGTGTCGGGCCGCATGCAACTCGTGTTGTCGGCACTGCTCGTCGCGCTGCTGCTCGCCGCGGTGCTTGCGTCCGCGCCGCATGCGCGCGCCGCGAACCTGCATCCGTTCGCCCCGCACGGCTGGCTCGCGGTCGGCCAGGCCGCCGCGCTGCTCGTGTGGAGCTTCGCCGGCTGGGAAGCCATCACGCACCTCGCCGCCGAATTCCGCCGGCCGGCGCACGACATGCCGCGCTCGGCCGGCATCGCGGTCGTGGTCGTCGGGTTCCTGTATCTGTCGGTTGCGGCCGCGAGCGTGACGGTGCTCGGGCCTTCCGCGGGCGCATCGGGCGCGCCGCTCGCCGAACTGATCGCGGGCGGCATCGGCGGCCATGCGCAAGTGCTGGCCGCCGCCGCCGCGCTGCTGCTCACGCTCGGCACGATGAACGCGTATTTCGCCGGTGCGGCCAAGCTCGGCGCGGCGCTCGGACGCGACGGCGCGTTGCCTGCGTGGCTCGCGCAGGGCAGCCAGGTCGGCGGCGTGCCGCGTCGCAGCCTCGGCGTGATCGCGGTGCTGGCGGCCATCGCGCTGACCGCCACGGCGCTGTCGGACGTCGGGCCGAAGCCGCTCGTGCTCGTGACGTCCGGATGTTTCGTGATGGTGTACGGGCTCGGCGCGGCCGCCGCGCTGAAGCTGCTGCCGCGCGGCGGCATCGCGTACCGCTGCGCGTGGATTTCGCTGATTGCGGTCGGCGGGCTGTTCGTGACGACCGGCTGGTATTTCCTGTGCCCGCTGCTGCTTGCGGGCGGTGCGCTGCTTTATCTGCAGATCACCGGCCCGCGTCGATGACCCGGCAAGCGCCCGCGGGTCGACGCCCGCCAGCTCGCCACACCCGTCGCGCGAACCATCACGCCGATCCGGCCGCCGCGCGCCGTTCGTTCGCGCCGCTCAGGCCGGCACCAGCTCGAAGCTGAGCCGTTTGCCGAGCGCGGCGGCCGCGCTCGCGAGCGTGAGGCTCGTGTCGGTTTCGTCGAGCAGGCGGTTGAGTGCGGCGCGGCTGGTTTTCATCCGCGCGGCCATCGCGGTTTTGGTGATGTGCTGCGCCTTCATTTCCTGCCCGATCTGCCACGCGATCACGCGCTTGATCGCGGTGGCGGTGGCCGCTTCGAGATTGCCGTCCGCTTCGAGGAAGGCGTCGAAATCGCTGCCGATATACGGATTGTTCGTGGTCGTCATGTCGTACTCCAGGTGCATGGCGTTGCCGGCCGCCCGACCGTCGGAGACGGTGCGTTCCGGCACAACCGGGGAATTCAGATGGCGCGCGTCAGCGTTTTCAGGCGCGCGACGGTCACGTCGAGATCGTCCGACGGCGTGCCCCGCGACTGCTTGAAGAAGCCGTGCAGCAGCACCATCGTGTCGCCGACGACCGTGAACAGCACGCGCGCGCTTCGCCCCGGCACCATCACGCGGATCTCCCACAGATCCTTCGCCATCTTCCGGACCAGCGGCATGCCGAGCGGCCAGCCGAGTTGAACGGTCTTGATCTCTTCGCCGATCGCCCTTCGCTCCGCTTGCCCGAGCGCATGGAGCCATTCGCGCACCGGCTCGTGGCCGCGGGCCGTCCGGAAGAACCGCACGCCGAGCGTGACCTGAATCTGCTGTCTCGCCATCGTCTTGTCGCCCATCGTATCAAAAACGGTACGATATGCCAAGCACCCCGACGACGGCTACTGACCGGATGGCCAATCCTGCGGCAACAAAAGAAATCGGCCCGGTGGATCGCCCCGGGGCCCGATGAGATCAACGCTTGCCGCGAGCAGGCTTGCGCGCCGCGCGTGACGCCCGGTGCGGGCGTGCATCGCCGAACCGCGACCGCGCGATGTCGCGCACCGCGTCGATCAGCGTCCGCGCGACCGGCGACGGCTGCGCATCGGTACGCAGCACGAGTCCGACCGGCTCGTCGGTGCCCGCCGCCGGCAGCGGCAGGCGCGCCAGCGCACCGGCCGACAGATCGTATTCGGCTGCATAGAGGGGCACGAACCAGACCGCGTCGTTCTCGAGCGCCAGCGCGCGCGCGACCGATACCGACAGCACCTCGATGAACGAATCCAGCGGCGGCGCGCCGCATGCGCCGAGCAGTTGCTCGGCGGACTGGCGGATCAGCGTGCCGAACGGCGGCAGCACGACCGGATAGCGCGCCAGCTCGGCGGCCGGCGCTGCGCTCGCGAGCAGCGGATGCCCGGCGCGCACGACCGCGACGAGCGGCTCGTTGTACAACTGCTCGAACGCGAGCCCGATCATCCGCTCCGGCTCCGACAGCCGCCCGATCGCGCATTCGATCGCCCCGGCTTTCAGACGCTCGAGCAACTCGGCGTTCGCGGCCGTCGCGATCCGCACGACGATGCGCGGCCAGCGCGCGGTCAGCGCCTTCATCAAGGCCGGCGCGAGCGAGGCCGCGACGGTCGGCAGCATGCCGATTTCCAGTGTCGCGGCCGCCGCCCCGCCCTCGCGCGCCAGCAGCCCGACGCCCTGCCGCAGCGCCAGCACGCACGCATTCGCGTGCGGCATGAACAGTTGCGCTTCGCGAGTCGGCTGCGCGCCGTGCCGGCCGCGCTCGAACAGCTTCACGCCGAGGATCGCCTCCAGCTCGGCGATCGTCTTCGACACGGCCGGTTGCGTGATCGACAGGCTTTCGGCCGCCTTCTGCACGCCGCCCAGCTGCGCGACCGCGAGAAAGCATTGCAGGTGCCGGAATTTGACGCGGCCGTCGGCGATACGGTTATTCATAACGAGTGGTTATGCGAATGACGATGAATCGCCATTTTGCATAACTTTCCGGAAAGACCCAAGCGTTCGGCGTGGCGTCATCCGTGGCGCCGCAGCGCGTGGAATCCCGTCGGCTCCCAGATCCGTTTCGCGATCAGCAGGGCCGTGCCGTGCTTGTGCCCGAGCGGCGCGGACGACGACTCCGCATGCAGCGCCGCCGCCTTGCTGGCGAGCCGCCGCAGTTCCTGTTCGAGCTCCGCGGCGGCCGCGTCCGTCAGCATCCCTTGCAGGAACGTCATCGTCTCGCCGGGGCCATCGAAGCGGCTGCCGAGAAAGTCGTCGAGCACGTGCGCGTGAAAGTAACGGCGGATCGGCCCACCCGGCAGCCAGTCGAAATCGCGCGCGACCCGCACGCGAATCCGGTCGCCGGGCAGCAGCGCGATCACGTTCATCCGGTCGAGCATCAGCAGGTATTTCACGCACTCGGCCTGCGTGAGCCGATAGGCCGCCACGATGTCCTGCACGGTCCAGTAGTTGATCGCGCAGACGGCGACCAGCAGCAGCTTCTCGTCCGACACGAGCAACGCCTCCTGCTGCTCGGTCAGCACGCGCAGGCGCGGCGCGGATGCCGACGCTTCCTGCACGAGCTCGGCGAGCGTATAGCCGAGCAGTTGCGCGATCTCCGCGACGCGTTCCAGCGTGAAGCGGCCGCTCGCGAACAGCCGCTTCACGCTCGTCTCGGAGACGTCGAGCGCACGCGCGACGTCCCGGTAAGTCATTCCCTGCGCCTTGAGCTGGCGCTTCAGCGTTTCGATGAGTTGGGCGGTCTCGGTCATGTCGGTATCAAAAAATGATGCTCGAGGTCGGATATTAGGCTACCCACGCATCCATATCAGCACTTTTGGATACTTGTCTGCATAATCCGCTCCGTCCTGTCACGCAACGACGGAGCCGAAATGACCACCCGAATCGACACAGCCGCCTGCGAACCGCACCCCACCGCACCGCGCGATGCACGCGACACCGATCGCACGATGCCGCTCGCCACCGTGCGCACACTGGCTGCCGGCGCGCATGTCGGCGATCTCGTGTTCATCCGCGTGCCGGCCGGTGCACCGGATGCCACGGCCGGGTCGGCCGGCACGTGGGCCAATCGCTTCGGCATCGTCGTCGATACGTCGGGCGACGAACCGCTGATCGCCGAGCCCACGGTATTCGCGTGGACGAAGCTCACGCCGCTGTCGCGCTTCGTTGCCCGTGCCGACGGCGGACGCATCGCGCTGGCGCGCCGCGTCGCGGCAGCGTCGGCCGACGCGCAACGCCGCATCCATGCGCTGGCCGAGCAGCGAATCGACGCGCTGCTCGGCAGCCGCTTCGACCTGCGCGCGCGGCGCGGTTTCTGCGCGCAGTACGTGACCGACGTGCTCGGTGCCGGCCACGCGGCGACACCGTCGGCCCTGCTGCGCGGCGGCACGCTGGCGCTCGAATTCGACGGGATCGTGTTCGATCCCCGCCATCCCTGACGACGGGCACGCTCGGGAAGATCGGATAACAACGAGAACGAACGACAAAAAACAGCGACGGGCTGGCTGGAGGGCCGTGCACGGGGTCGTCACCGACGACGCGAAGCCCGATCGCTTTTTCCGCCGGACAGGCTTCCTGTCCGGCGGATTTTCATTGCCCGGACGAACATAACGAATGGTTATACGATTCGCGAGAAAAGGTCATTTTTCATAACTTTCCGGATTGGCTAAAGTCGTGCCATCCACCTCGCCCAATACTTACCAGGAGACGCCCGATGGATTCCCCCACGATCCTCACGCCGCGCGACTGGCCGTCGCATCCGGCCTATGTCCACCCCGAGTACCGTTCGTCCGTGAAGCGCGGCCCGACCCGCCCGCTGATCCCGCTGAAGGAAAAACTGCGCGACCAGTACGCGCCCGTCTACGGCGCGGAAGATCTCGGCGCGCTCGACCACGACCTGACGAAGAACGCCGTGAAGAACGGCGAGCCGCTCGGCGAGCGGATGGTCGTCACCGGCCGCGTGCTCGACGAAGGCGGCAAGCCCGTGCGCAACACGCTCGTCGAGGTGTGGCAGGCCAACGCGGCCGGCCGCTACGTGCACAAGGTCGACCAGCACGACGCGCCGCTCGACCCGAACTTCCTCGGCGCGGGCCGCTGCCTGACCGACGACGAAGGCCGCTACCGCTTCCTGACGATCAAGCCCGGCGCGTATCCGTGGGGTAACCATCCGAACGCGTGGCGCCCGAATCACATCCACTTCTCGCTGTTCGGCGATTACTTCGGCTCGCGTCTCGTCACGCAGATGTACTTCCCCGGCGATCCGCTGCTCGCGTACGACCCGATCTTCCAGGGCACGCCGGAAGCCGCGCGCGAGCGCCTGATCTCGCGCTTCTCGATGGACATCACCGAAGAAGGCTATGCGCTCGGCTACGAATTCGACATCGTGCTGCGCGGCCGCGACGCCACCCCGATGGAGCGCTGAACCATGACGACGCTGAAGCAAACCCCTTCGCAGACGGTCGGCCCGTACTTCGCGTACGGCCTGTGCCCGCAACAATACGACTACGACCTGAAAAGCCTGTTCACGCCGACGATTGCCGCGGCGCACGCCGAGGGCGAGCATGTGCTGCTGGTCGGGCAGGTGTTCGACGGCGACGGCAACGTGGTCGGCGACGCGGTGCTCGAATTCACGCAGGTGGATGGCGCGGGCCGCTACCCCGCGTCGCGCGACGACATCGCGAAATCCGGCTTCACGGGCTTTGCGCGAGTCGGCACGGGCACCGACCCGCAGCAGCGCTTCGTCGTCGAGACGGTGAAGCCGGGCCGCGTCGCCGCCGACGAGGCGCCGCACATCAACGTGACCGTGATGATGCGCGGCATTCTCACCCATGCGTTCACACGCGTGTACTTCGACGACGAAGCCGCCGCGAACGCGATCGACCCCGTGCTGAACGCGGTGCCGGCCGAGCGCCGCGCGACGCTCGTCGCGAAACGCGACGCGCAGCCGGGCCGGCCGGTCGTCTACCGCTTCGACATCCGCATGCAGGGGCCGGAAGAAACCGTGTTCTTCGACGTTTGACGCACGCACGCACGCGCCCGCGCTTGACGGCTTCGGGCGCAACCGCTTCGCCGTGTGACGCGATACCGACGGGCATCGCGCTACACGGCGTTTTTGCGCACGGCGCCGCCATCATTCGATGGTGCACTGCATCGTGACCAACGGGGCCGCGGATGCCCGTCGTCATCGGCTTCCCGCCCCGATATCGAACTCGCCATTGAAACGCATGCTGCGACAGCACATCAATCGGCGGGTCGACACGATATCGTTTGCGCGTTATGCGGCGTATGCTTCGTTATCCGCAACGAGTTGACAGGATTAAATCAGACGAAGCAACAATGACATGCATCATGCGCGACGCTGCCCCTGAGGCGGCCCGCGCATTTTTTTCAGACAGAGTGCCTTTAAACGCGTCTGGCCGAAGTTGGCGGACGCGTATTTTTTGGCGGCGACCGGCTAGCGACGAATCTCGAGATAGCGGCTCGGCGTGTCGCCGAGAATGCGGCGAAACGCCGACGTGAACGCACTCGCGCTCGCGTAGCCGAGATCGAGCGCCACGCGCGTCACCGGCTGCCCGTCGGTCAGGCGGGCAATCGCCGCCAGCATGCAGACCTGCTGGCGCCAGGCGGCAAAACTCACGCCCGTCTGCGCGCGAAACTGCCGCGTGAACGTGCGGCGGCTCACGCCTGCGTCGGCCGCGACGCGGTCGAGATCGGCGTCGATCGACGGTGCCGCGAACAGGTGCCGGCACACCTTCGCCAGCCGCGCGTCGGCCGGCAGCGGCGCATGCAGCGACAGGCGCGGCATCGTTGCGATTTCCGCGACCAGCAGATCCATCAGCTTGCCCGCGCGACCGTCGACGTCGTACATGGCCGGCAGGTCGATCGCATCGTCGAGCAGTTGCCGCAGCAGCGACGACACGCCATACACGCCGCACTGGGCCGGCAGCCCGGCCGCCTGCGCGGCGTCGACGGACACGAACGCATTGAGCATCGTGACCGGCCCGGTCATCGTCATTTCGTGCCGCACGCCGGCCGGCACCCAGCACGCGCGCTGCGGCGGCACCAGCCAGCGCCCGTGCGGCGTCGACACGCTGATCGTGCCGCGCGACGCGAACGCGAATTGCCCGCGCACGTGCGCGTGATCCGGAAACGTCGTGCCCGCCGCAAAGTCGTTGGCGAGCACGACCACGCTCCGGGGAATGTGTTCGTAGGGATCTAGCAGCGTATTTCTCACGGCCCGAATTCCATCATCAATGACCCGATATCGAAGGCGGGTCGCCTTCGAACGATCTACGATCCGCTCCACCGTTGCGCGACCTCGCGGCCGCAACCCCCGCCGGCCTGGTCGGCCGGATGGCAACCTCATCGGAGCGGACATGCCCAATACGTTTCATCGCGTGGGGAAAGGCCCCCACCCTGTTCTCGTGCTGCACGGCTGGTTCGGCGACGCCCGCGCGTTCGAACCGCTCGAAGCCTGGCTGTCGCGCGAGCACTTCAGCTATGTATTCATGGACTACCGAGGTTACGGCGGTATGCGCGACGCACACGGCAACTACACGATCGACGAGATCGCCGCCGATACGCTCGCGCTCGCCGACGCGCTCGGCTTTCCGACCTTCAGTCTCGTCGGCCATTCGATGGGCGGCATGGCGATCGAGAAGATCGCCGCCATCGCGCCCGACCGCGTGCGCGCGCTGGTGGCGATCGCACCCGTGCCGTGCGGCGGCCTGCCGTTCGACGCCGCTCGACGCGCGCTATTCGAGCGGGCCGCCGACCACCTCGCCGATCGCCGGACCATCATCGACCGCAGCACCGGTAACCGGCTGCCCGCCGCCTGGATCGAGTGGAAAGCCGCGTATTCGGCAGCCTGTTCGTCGGCGCGGGCATTCGCCGCATACTTCCGCGCGTGGGCCGATACGGATTTCAGCGAAGAGATCACGGGCATCCATCCGGCCAAGGTACTGATCGGCGAGCACGATCCGGCGTTCGACGCGGCGCTGATGGCCCGCACCTACCTGCGGCGCTATCCGCTCGCCAGCGTCGACGTGCTGCGCAATGCCGGCCATTATCCAATGAATGAAACCCCGCTCGCGCTGGTCGCGGCGATGGAAGCATTCCTGCTCGCCGCGACGGCCCGCCCGGTCGCGATCGGCTGACCGGCCGCGCGCCGGCGGCATCGTCGCGGCACGCATCACCGCAGCATGAACGACATCGCCGACAGGCTATTCAGCGTGCGCACCACGTGTTCGACCGACGGCCCGTCGAAGCGCAGGGTCACCGCATCGACGCGCTCGAGCGACGGCAGCACGCAGAAAAGGTCGGCGAGCGCAGCCGTCTGTACGCGCAGCGTGCAGGCGGCCGGCGCGGGCCGATGAGCGCCCGCGCGCCGGCCGGACGACAGCGCCTGCGCGACCGTCTCGCGCGCCGCGGTCGCGATCCGGGCGCACGACGCGGACGGCGTGAGCGTCTCGCCGCTCGATGTGCCGCCGGCCGTCTTGACCGTCTCGAAGCGCGCGTCCGGAAACAGCGGCTGCGTTTCCTCGGCGAATACGTCGTCGCCGGTCGCGAGCGCGACATGGGCACCGTATTCGCGCGCCAGCGCGCCACACAGCCCGGCTTCGCCGAGCTCGACGCCGTTCAGCCACACCTGCGTGAACGCAAAGCTGTTGATCGTATGTGCGAGCACGCCGCGCGTCTGCGATTTCGCGTGATAGCCGATCATGAACACGAGATCGGGCTGCTGTTCGAGGCCCGCCATCATTCCGAGCGTGCGCGGCTTGCCGAGCACGACGCGCGCCCGCGCATCGAGCCCGTCGGGCAGCAGGTTGCGATAGCCGCCATGCGAATCGTTGACCCACACGGCCTGCGCGCCGCCTGCGAACGCGCCTTCGATCGCCGCGTTCGCCTCGGCGGTCATCCAGCGGCGCGCGCGTTCGTATTCCGGATTGCCGGCGCGCGTCTGCTCGGTCGCGAATACGCCGGCGACGCCCTCGATGTCGGTCGAGATCAGAATCTTCATGACTGGGTCAGATGCCCTTCGTTGTCTTCGTTGAACAGCCGGTCGAGATCGGGCACCGCGTCGCGCAGCGCTTGCCGCACGTGGCCGTCGCGCCCGGCGACCGTCACCGCCTGCAGCAAGGCGTCGGCGATCGCGTGCTCGACGCTTTCGGCCGCGGCCATGAACAGCGGATCGAGCGCCGCATCGGCCACGAGGGCCGGCAGCGCGATCGTCGATGCGTCGTGCGCGATCGTGTAGGCGGTCGAGAAAGCGAGCGCGATGTCGCCGCTGCCATGCCCGTAGACGGAACCCGTGCGGGCCAGCCCCGCCCCCGCGCGGCGCGCGAGCCGCGACAGTTGCCGCGCGTCGAGCGGCGCATCGGTGGCCAGCAACAGGATGATCGAGCCCTGCTCGGGCGGCGCCGCGTGAACCGCTTCGGCTGCGCGCCGTTGCGCGACGATGCGCCCGAGCGGCACGCCGCCGAGCGTCAGCATCGGCAGCCGGCCGAAATTCGCGAGCACGAGCGCACCGACCGTATAGGGCCGGCCGGCCGCGACGGCCACGCGCGACGCGGAACCGATCCCGCCTTTCAGGTCGAAGCACGACATCCCGCGCCCGGCGCCCACCGCACCCCGTGCGACGTCGCGCGACGCCGCGCGGCATGCGTCGTCGTAGTGCGTGGCGGTGACCGCGAACGCCTGGATGTCGTTCAGGTAACCGTCGTTGCACTCGAACACGAGCGGATTGACGGTCGACCAGTCGCGGCCGATCCGCGGATTCGCCGCGATCGCCGCGCGGATCTGCGCCTGTGCGACCGCGCCGACGCCGAACGTATGGGTCAGCGCGATCGGCGTATCGAGCGTGCCGAGTTCGTCGACCTGCACGAGCCCGACGCTCTTGCCGAACCCGTTGATCACGGCCGCTCCCGCCGGCACCTTGCTGCGGTACACGTCGCCCGGATGCGGTTTCACGACGGTCACGCCCGTCTGCACGTTGCCGGCATCCAGCGTGCAATGGCCGACCGTCACGCCCGGTACGTCGGCGATCGTGCCGCGCGGGCCGGCCGGCAGCGTCGCCGTCCACATCGGTGCAGGCCGCATCAACGGCGCTCCAGCTTCGGGTCGAGCGCGTCGCGCAAGCCGTCGCCGAGCAGGTTGAACGCGAGCACGGTCAGGAAGATCGCGAGGCTCGGGAACACCGCGATGTGCGGCGCCGTCACCATGTCCGCGCGCGCCTCGTTGAGCATCGCGCCCCACTCCGGCGTCGGCGGCTGCGCGCCGAGCCCGAGGAACGACAGGCTCGCGGCGGTGATGATCGATGTGCCGATCCGCATCGTGAAGTAGACGACGACCGACGACACGGTGCCCGGCAGGATGTGCCGCATGATGATCGTCCAGTCGGACGCGCCGATGCTGCGCGCGGCCTCGACGTAGGTCATGTGCTTGAGCACCAGCGTGTTGCCGCGCACGAGCCGCGCGAACGCCGGGATGCTGAAGATCGCGACCGCGCAGATCACGTTGACCATCCCGTTGCCGAGGATCGCGACCACGCCGATCGCGAGGAGGATGCCGGGGAACGCGAACAGCACGTCGGCGATGCGCATCGTGATGCGGTCCCACCAGCCTTCGTAATAGCCCGCGAGCAGCCCGAAGAACGTGCCGATCACCGCGCCGAGCGCCACCGAGAAGAAGCCGGCCGCGAGCGAGATCCGCGTGCCCGCGACGATCCGGCTGAAGATGTCGCGGCCGAGCGAATCGACGCCGAACCAGTGCACGGCCGACGGCCCCGCGTTCAGCGCGTCGTAGTCGAAATAGTTCTCCGGATCGAACGGCACGATGTGCGGGCCGACGAACGCGAGCACGACGAGCGCCAGCACGAAGCCGCCCGCGACGAGCGCGACGGTCTGCTTGCGGAACTTGCGCCAGAATTCGCGCCACGGCGTGCGGATCGCGGTCGGTGCGGCCGGCGCCGCGGGCTGGACAGTCGCGTTCATGCGCGCCTCACTTGAACCGGATGGTCGGGTTGATGACCGCGTACAGCACGTCGACGGTCAGGTTGATCAGGATGAATTCCAGCGAGAACAGCAGCACGATCGCCTGGATCACCGGGTAGTCGCGCATCGTCACCGCATCGACCAGCAGGCGGCCGAGCCCCGGCCAGTTGAACACGGCCTCGACGACGATCGAGCCGCCGAGCAGGAAGCCGAACTGCAGCCCCATCATCGTGACGACCGGAATCATCGCGTTGCGCAGGCAATGCTTGAGCACGACCATCGGCTCGTGCACGCCCTTCGCGCGCGCGGTGCGCACGAAGTCCTCGTTCAGCACCTCGACGAACGACGCGCGCGTGAAGCGCGCCATCACGGCGGCGACCGCGGCGCCGAGCGTCAGCGACGGCAGCACGTAGCTCTTCCACGTGCCGTCCGGCACGACCGGCAGCCAGCCGAGCTTCACAGAGAAGATCTCCATCAGCAGCATGCCGAGCGCGAACGCGGGAAACGAAATGCCCGACACCGCGATCGTCATCCCGAGTCGGTCGGGCCAGCGATTGCGCCACACGGCCGACGCGATCCCGATCGCCATCCCGATCGCCGTCGCCCACACCATGCTGACGAGCGTGAGCAGCAGCGTCGGCATGAAGCGCTCGCCGATCTCGGTCGACACCGGCCGCTTGCTGCGCGTCGAGATGCCGAAATCGCCGTGCGCGATCTTCACGAAGAAGTTCGCGAACTGGGTCGGCATCGGCTTGTCGAGCCCGAGATCGGCACGCACGAGCGCGACCGTCGCGTCATCGGCTTCGGGGCCGGCCGCGAGCCGCGCCGGGTCGCCGGGCAGCAGGTGCACGAACAGGAACACCAGCACCGCGACGATCGCGAGCGTGGGCAGCAGGCCGAACAGGCGTTTGACGAGAAAATTCAGCATGGGGCACCGATCGGGTCAACGCGCCGGCGGATTGCGCCGCCGGCGCCGCGTGGCGGGTGAACCGCCGTCATTTCAGCGAGATTTCGTCGAAGTTGAACGAGCCGTCCGGCATCACGTACATGCCCTGCAGGCGCTTGCTGCGTGCGTAGACGATCTTCTCCTGCACGAGGAAGATCCACGGCGCGTCGGCCCAGATCTGCTTCTGCGCATCGGCGTAGAGGCTGGCCTTCTTCGCGCGATCGGTCGTGGAGAGTGCCTGCGCGAGATCGTCGTCGACCAGACCGTTCTTGTAGTACGCCGTGTTGTACAGCTTCGGCGGCGCCGACTCCGACGCAAGCAGCGGCGACAGGGCCCAGTTCGCCTCTCCCGTCGACGCCGACCAGCCGCTGTAGTACATCCGCACCGGCGCCTTCGCCGCATCCTGGGCGCTCTCCACCCGGGCGACGCGCTCGCCGGCCTCGAGCGCCTGCACCTGCACCTTCACGCCGACCTGCGCGAGCTGCTGCTGGACGAACTGGATCACCTTCTGCGCCGTCGTGTGATTGTAGGCGGACCACAGCGTCGATTCGAAGCCGTTCGGATAGCCGGCCTCCTTCAGCAGCGCGCGCGCCTTCGCCGGGTCATACGGCCAGGGCCCGAGTTTCGTTGCGTATTCGACGCCCGTCGGCGCCACGCCCGTCTGCGGTGTCGCGTAACCGGCGAACACGACCTTCGCGAGCGCATCCTTGTTGACCGCGTAGTTCAGCGCTTCGCGCACCTTCGGGTTATCGAACGGCTTTTGCCGCGTGTTCAGCGAAATGTAGCGCTGGATGATCGACGGCGCCTCGATCAAGTCCACCTTCGGATTGCTCTTCAGATCGGTCGCCTGCTCGAACGGAATCGTGAACGCGAAATCGGCCTCGCCGGTCTTGATCAGCGCGGCGCGCGTGTTGTTGTCGACCACCGGTTTCCAGTCGATCGCGTCGACCTTCGGATACCCCTTCTTCCAGTAGCCGGCGAATTTCTTCACCTTCATGTCGTCGGTCTGCTTCCATTCGACGAACTCGAACGGGCCGGTGCCGACCGGATGCAGCGACACGTCACGCCCCCACTTCTTCAGCGCGGCCGGCGAAATCATCACCGCGGACGGGTGCGCGAGCGTGTTGATGAACGCCGAGAACGGCTCGCGCAACGTGAACCGCACGGTGTTCGGATCGACCACTTCGGTCTTCTCGATCACCCGGAACAGGCCGTACCGCTTCAGCTTGTTCGCCGGATCGGTCACGCGGTCGAAATTCGCCTTCACCGCGGCGGCATTGAAGTCGGTGCCGTCGTGGAACTTCACGCCCTGGCGCAGTTTGACCGTGTACACCTTCGCGTCCGGCGACGCCGTATAACTGGTCGCCAGCACGTTGACGAGCTTCATGTTCCGGTCGAAACCGAACAGGCCTTCGTAGAACGACTTGACGACAGCCTGCGACACCGTGTCGTTCGCGTCGTACGGGTCCATCGTCGTAAACGTCGAGTACACGGCGACCACGACGTTCTGCTGCGCGAACGCGGGCACCGCGACCGACAGCGCGAGCGCGCCGGCCCCCGCGGCGAACAGCGCGCGCGGACGGAACATCGGGAACGAATACGGCTTGTTCATCTTGCTGGGCTCCTGTGGATGATTCGGTAACGCGTGGTGGAAATCGCGGCGTGACGGCACCCTTTCGGGAAAAAGACGCCGTTGCCTTGCTCGTGCGCAGCTTCGGTCCATATGCACCTTCCCGCGCGTTCAATACGCGCCGCCGACGCGATGCGTCGCGACGTAATGATCGGGGCCGACCGCGACGAGCGGCGCGACGACCGGCTCGTCGCCGACCGCGCGGATCGGGCT
>NZ_JACFYV010000083.1:0-25487 GCF_016759955.1 Burkholderia sp. KCJ3K979 | reverse complement strand
GCGTTGTAGTGCGCCATCACGCGGAAGATCGTCGGGAACACGAGGAAATACGCGAACGCCATACCGCACAGGAACAGGAAGTAGCTGCTGCCGACGAGCGGCGCGACGAGTTTCTTCTCGTGCTGGTACAGCCCCGGCGCGACGAATGCCCAGATCTGATACAGCACGATCGGCAGCGCGATCACGAGCGCGACGAGCATCGTGACCTTCATCGGCACGAAGAACGAGCCGGTGACGTCGGTGACGATCATCTTGCCGTCTTTCGGCAGGTTGTCCATCAGCGGCCGCGCGAGCAGCTTGAAGATGTCCGGCGCCCAGTAGACGAGCCCGAGGAACACGACGATCACGGCCAGCCCGGCGCGAATGATGCGATCGCGAAGCTCGACGAGATGGGAAATGAAGGTTTCTTCCGGGGCGTCGCCCGGGTTCTGCTGGGGGTCGCTCACACCGGCCCTCGGTAGGATTGACGAGCGAGCATGCGCTCGACTCAGAAGAAGCGCGTCGGCCGGCGCAGGCTGGCCGGCTGATGGCGCGCGACACGCGCGGCGCCCGACTGCACGTGCGTGCGGCGGGTCGTCGCGCGCTTGTACCAGACAGGCGTCGCCGCCTGCTTGATGCGCCAGTTGCGACGCTTCGGCGCAAGCGCGGCCGAACTGCCGCGCCACGACGGCGCCGCGGGCGTATCGGAACCCGGGGAACCGACGGAACCGGCGTCGCCGGCAGCTCCGTCAAGACCGCCGACCGCGGAATGCCACGTGTCGTTCAGTTCCTTCTCGTGCTCGCGCAGGTTGTCGTGAATCGTCGTCTCGACATTGCGCGCGGCCGATTCGAAATCGGTCTTCATCGTCCGCAGCGCGTCGAGTTCGATTTCGCGCGAGACCTCGGCCTTCACGTCGTTGATGTACCGCTGCGCGCGGCCGAACAGCGCGCCTGCCGTGCGCGCGACGCGCGGCAGGCGCTCGGGGCCGAGCACCACGAGCGCGACGACGCCGATCAGCGCCATCTTCGAAAGACCGAGATCCAGCATCGCGAATGCCTGTCAGCGTGCCGGCGTTACGCCTTGTTCGAATCGGAACGCGTCGTTTCCTTCGCGTTGACGTCGACCGCGCCCGAACGCGGCAGTTGCTGCGCATCCGCCGGCGTTTCGCCTTCCTTCATGCCGTCCTTGAAACCCTTCACGGCGCTGCCGAGGTCGTTGCCGATGTTGCGCAGCTTCTTCGTACCGAAAACCAGCGCGACGATCAGCAGCACGATCAGCCAGTGCCAAATGCTCAATCCACCCATGATGAAACCTCTCCTCAACCACGCCGCGAGGCGGCGTAAATCGCCGGCGACGCGCCGGCTTCGACTATCGATGCGGGGAAACGCCCCGCTGCGTCAACCCATCCGCTGCCACGGGCGCGGGCCGGCCAGGATATGCGCGTGCAGGTGGTAGACCTCCTGCCCGCCGCCCGGGCCCGTGTTGATCACCGTGCGAAAACCGGTTTCGCCGCCCGTATACGCGACGCCGAGCTGGTCGGCCAGACGCGCGACGAGCAGCATCAGCCGGCCGAGCATCGGCGCATCGGCCTCGCTCGCCGCCGACAGCGTCGGCAGGTGCCGGCGCGGAATCACGAGCACGTGCGTGTCGGCCGCCGGGCGGATGTCGCGGAACGCGACGAATTCGTCGTCCTCGTGCACCTTCGTGCTCGGGATCTCGCCTGCCGCGATCTTGCAGAACAGGCAATTCGGATCGTGACTCATGTTGCTCCTGCGAAACGCCCCTGCGCCGGTCAGAACCACGCCTGCGGATCGAGCGTCTTGTTGTCGTTCAGGTACAGCCAACCCTTGATGATACGGTACAGCGTCCAAATCCACGTGACAAACATAACGACGAACCCGATCGCGACGAACATCAGCGCGAACCCGATCACATAAGCGATCAGCGCGCGCCAGAACGTGCGGATCTGCCACTCGAAGTGATCGGCGTACGGCGTACCGGCCACGTCGCCGCGCTTCACGTAGTTGATGATGATCGCGATGACGCCCGTGACGCCGCCCGTCAGCCAGTGAATCGCATAGAGGCCGTACAGCACGTGGGTCAGCGTGCGCAGCCCGTTCAGGCGTTCGGCCTCCGCTGCCCCCGACACCGCCGGCGTCGGGAACTGGTTCGACGTATCGTTCATGATGCTACCCCCGTTGGATGACAATTCTTACAGCTTACCGCACTGTTGCCACCGCGGCGGGGCCTGCGTGTCACCCGCCGTTTTCCTCGCGCTCGCGGCGCTTGCGCAGCGCTTTTTCCTCGATGCCCGACAAGCCTTCGCGACGCTCGAGCTCGGCGATCACGTCGGCCGGGCTCAGGTCGAAATGCGACAGCATCACGAGGCAGTGGAACCACAGGTCGGCCACCTCGCCGACCAGCGCGGTCGGCGCGCCGCCCTGGCGCACGTCCTTCGCGGCCAGCACGACTTCCGTCGCCTCTTCGCCGATCTTCTTCAGCACCGCGTCGTCGCCCTTGTGGAACAGGCGCGACACGTACGATTGATCGGGATCGCCGCCCTTGCGGCTATCGATCACGGCCGCGAGGCGCAGCAGCGTGTCTTCGGTCGATTGCGTCATTTGTAGATGTGTTCGGGGTCTTTCAGCACCGGCTCGACCGCGACCCAGTCGCCGCCGTCCACCGTACCTTCGAATTTCTGGAAGAAGCACGAATGCCGGCCGGTGTGGCATGCGATGCCCGACACCTGCTCGACCTTCAGCAGCACGACGTCCTCGTCGCAATCGAGCCGCACTTCGTGCACGTGCTGCACGTGGCCCGACTCCTCGCCCTTGAACCACAGGCGCTTGCGCGAACGCGAATAGTAGACCGCGCGCTGCGTCTCGATCGTCTTCGCGAGCGCCTCGCGGTTCATCCACGCGAACATCAGCACGTCGTTCGTCGACGTTTCCTGCGCGATCACCGGCACGAGGCCGTTGTCGTCCCAGCGGACCTTGTCGAGCCACGCGGGCAGGGATTTCGTTTCGGTATTCATCACAGTCTCACCGGGATGCCCTGGTCGGACATGAAGCGCTTCGCCTCGCCGACCGTGTGCTCGCCGTAGTGGAAGATGCTGGCGGCCAGCACCGCGTCGGCGCGGCCGTCCTTGATGCCGTCGGCCAGATGCTGCAGCGAGCCGACGCCGCCCGACGCGATCACCGGCACCGGCACCGCGTCCGACACGCCGCGCGTGAGCGCGAGGTCGAAGCCCGACTTCGTGCCGTCGCGGTCCATGCTCGTGAGCAGGATCTCGCCGGCGCCGAGCTCGGCCATCTTGCGCGCCCACTCGATCGCGTCGAGGCCCGTGTTCTTGCGGCCGCCGTGCGTGAATACTTCCCAGCGCGGCGTCTCGCCGTCGGCCGACACGCGCTTCGCGTCGATCGCGACGACGATGCACTGCGAGCCGTACTTGTCGGCCGCGTCGCGCACGAGCTGCGGGTTCGCGACCGCCGACGAATTCATGCTGACCTTGTCCGCGCCCGCGTTCAGCAGGCGCCGCACGTCCTCGACGGCGCGCACGCCGCCGCCGACGGTCAGCGGAATGAATACCTGCGACGCCACGGCTTCGATGATCGGCAGGATCAGGTCGCGCTGGTCGGACGTCGCGGTGATGTCGAGGAAGGTCAGTTCGTCGGCACCCTGGTCGTCGTAGCGACGGGCGATTTCGACGGGGTCGCCGGCATCGCGCAGCTCGACGAAATTGACGCCCTTGACGACACGCCCGGCGGTCACGTCCAGGCAGGGGATGATGCGTTTAGCTAGAGCCATGATGTTGCGCCAAATGCCGCGCTGGGACGGCCGGTTGCGGAAGCCTCGCGCGAGGCTTCCGAGCGGGGCCGCCTGCGGGCAGCCCCGGCGAACGGGACGACCGCGGTTACGCGTTGTCGAGTTCGCCGTTCAGTTCGTCCGCGCGCTTTTGCGCGGCCGCGAAATCGAGATCGCCGGAGTAGATCGCACGGCCGCAGATCACGCCCTCGACGCCGTGCTCTTCCACTTCGCACAGGCTCTCGATGTCCGTGAGGTTCGACAGGCCGCCGCTGGCGATCACCGGGATGCCGACCGCCTGCGCGAGCTTCACGGTCGCGTCGATGTTGATGCCCTGCAGCATCCCGTCGCGGCCGATGTCGGTGTAGACGATCGATTCGACGCCGTAGTCCTCGAACTTCTTCGCGAGATCGATCACCTCGTGGCCGGTCAGCTTGCTCCAGCCGTCGGTCGCGACCTTGCCGTCCTTCGCGTCCAGCCCGACGATGATGCTGCCGGAAAACGCGGTGCACGCGTCCTGCAGGAAGCCCGGGTTCTTCACGGCGGCGGTGCCGATGATCACGTAGGACAGGCCGGCGTCGAGATACTTCTCGATCGTCTCGAGGCTGCGGATGCCGCCGCCGAGCTGGACGGGAATTTCGTCGCCGACTTCGTCGAGGATCGCTTCGATCGCCTCGAGATTCTTCGGCTTGCCGGCGAATGCGCCGTTCAGGTCGACGAGATGGAGCCGCCGGGCGCCGAGATCGACCCACTTGCGGGCCATCGCCGCCGGGTCCTCGGAAAAAATCGTGGCCTGGTCCATATCGCCCTGTTTGAGGCGCACACACTGACCGTCTTTGAGGTCGATGGCCGGAATCAGCAACATAGCAATCGGGTGTCGTCGTGGAAAAAGAAAAGAATCCGGCGCGTACCGGCCAAACCGGTGCCGCGCCGTCTCGCTAGTTTAGTACAACTCTTTCGGCGCTTAAGCGTGAGAGCCCCGCACGACAGGCGCTTGCGCGCCGTCGACTGTGGCTCCCGCACCACGTTTACGGTTTCCAGTGTACGAAGTTGCGATACAGACGCAACCCGACCTCCGCGCTTTTCTCGGGGTGGAATTGGGTCGCGAAGAGATTGTCCCGCGCGACCGCGGACGTAAACGGCGCGCCGTACGCCGTTTCGCCGACCGTATGCGCCGGGTTGTCCGGGCTCACGTAATAGCTGTGCACGAAGTAGAAATACGCGTCGTCGGGCACGCCGTCCCACAGCGGGTGCGGCTGCGCCTGGCGCACGCGGTTCCAGCCCATCTGCGGCACCTTGAAGCGCGAGCCGTCGTCCTGCACGCGGCCGTCGAGTTCGAAGCGCACGACCTTGCCGGGCAACAGGCCGAGGCCCTTCGTGTCGCCTTCCGCACTCCAGTCGAACAGCATCTGCTCGCCGACGCACACGCCGAGCAGCGGCTTCGTGCGCGACGCCTCGATCACGGCCTCCTGCAGGCCCGATTCGCCAAGGCAGCGCATGCAGTCGGGCATCGCGCCCTGGCCGGGCAGCACAACACGGTCGGCCGCGCGAATCGCGGCCGGCGTGTCGACGATCGCCACGTCGGCGGCCGGTTCGGCCTTCTTGAGCGCCTGCGCGACCGAGCGCAGGTTGCCCATCCCATAATCCACAATCGCAATCGAAGTTTTCATCTCAGTGCAGGCAGTAGCGCCCTCAGTCCATTGACGATGAATTCCACCGCCAGCGCCGACAGCATCAGACCCATCAGCCGCGTGGCGATGTTGATGCCGGTGCGGCCGATCCAGTTCGCGATCGGCTCGGCGAGCCGCATCGCGACGAAACACAGAAAAGCCAGGACCGCGCCGATCGCGACCAGCCCGGCCCGTTCATACCAGTGATGCGCGTTCGCCGCATAGATGATCACCGTGCTGATCGAGCCGGGGCCCGTGAGCAGCGGAATCGCCAGCGGCACGACCGCGATGTTGTCCTTCAGCTCGGCTTCGTGGCGCTCCTCCGGCGTCGATCGCGTGTTGCCGATCTGCGCGTTCAGCATGTTGATCGCCATCAGCAGCATGATGATCCCGCCGCCCACTTCGAGCGACCCGACCGAAATGCCGAAGAAGTTGATGATCTGCTGCCCGAGCAGCGCGGTCACCGTCATCACGCAGAACACCGACACCGATGCGATCCGGATCGTGCGCCGCCGCTCGTCGTCCGTCTGCTGCGCCGTCAGGCTCAGGAAAAACGGCACCGCGCCGACCGGGTTGATCAGCGCGAGCAGCGAAATGAACGATTTGAGCAGATCCATCGCACGCCGGCGCGCCGCGCCGAAGCCGTGAGGTCGTCCTTGGCGTCGTCCGTTCGGAAGTTAGAGGCTGCCTTTGGTCGACGGAATCTGCCCCGCCGCCCGCTCGTCGAGCTCCACCGCCGCGCGCAGCGCCCGGCCGAAGGCCTTGAACACCGTCTCGAGCTGATGGTGCGCGTTGATTCCGCGCAGGTTGTCGATGTGCAGCGTGACGCCCGCGTGGTTCACGAACCCGCGGAAGAATTCGATCGACAGGTCGACGTCGAACGTGCCGATCCGCGCGCGTGTGAACGGCACGTGGAATTCGAGGCCCGGCCGGCCGGAGAAATCGATCACGACGCGCGACAGCGCCTCGTCGAGCGGCACGTACGAATGGCCGTAGCGGCGGATGCCCTTGCGGTCGCCGATCGCCTTCGCGACGGCCTGACCGAGCGTGATGCCGACATCCTCGACCGTGTGGTGATCGTCGATATGCGTGTCGCCATGCGCTTCGACCTCGAGATCGACCAGACCGTGTCGCGCGATCTGATCGAGCATATGGTCGAGAAACGGCACGCCGGTGGCCAGCTTCTGCCGGCCGGTGCCGTCGAGATCGAGCTTCACACGGATCTGCGTTTCGCTGGTATTGCGAACGACTTCCGCCACACGCATGGCAATTCCTTGATTGAGTCTAATGTAAATGGGGATTGATCGTCGCGCGCCGCCGCGCCCTGGGCTCAACCGGGCAGCGCGAGTTTCAAGGCGGCCAGCAGGCGGGCGTTTTCGTCGGGAGAACCGACGGTCAGCCGCACGCATTCGGCCAGTAATGGATGCATTTTACTCACGTTTTTGACCAGCACCCGCTCGGTGAGCAGCGCATCGAACACGGCAGCCGCGTCCGGCACGCGCACCAGCAGGAAATTGCCGGCGCTCGGGAACACCGTCGCGCCCGGCAGCGCGGCCACCGCCTGCACGAGGCGGGTGCGTTCCGCGCGCAACTCGGCCGCCTGCGCGTCGAGCACGTCGAGGTGATCGAGCAGGAAGTCGGCGGTCGCCTGGGTCAGCACGTTGATGTTGTACGGCGGGCGCACCTTGTCGAATTCGTTCAGCCACGCCGGCAAGCCGACGAGGTAGCCGAGGCGGATGCCCGCGAGGCCGAGCTTCGACACCGTGCGCATCACGACGACGTTGTCGAACTCGGCGGCGCGCGGCAGCCACGAACGCTCGGCGAACGGCTGGTACGCCTCGTCGATCACGATCAGGCTGTGCCGGGCGGCCGCGACGATCCGCTCGACGTCGGCATCGTCGTACAGCGTGCCGGTCGGGTTGTTCGGGTACGCGAGATAGACGATCGCCGGCCGGTGCTCGGCGATCGCCGCGAGCATCGCGTCGACGTCGAGCGTCAGGTCCGCCTTCAGCGGCACGCCGACGAATTCGAGCTGCGCGAACTTCGCCGAGAGTTCGTACATCACGAAGCCCGGCACCGGTGCGAGCACCTTCGCGCGCGGCTGCGCGCACGCGACCGAGATCATGCTGATGATTTCGTCGGAACCGTTGCCGAGCAGCACGTCGCAGCCGGCCGGCACGCGCATCGCGTGGCGCAGCTTGTCGAGCAGCGCGGCCGGGCGCGGCGCCGGGTAGCGGTTCAGCGCGACCTGCGCGAGCCGCTCGCCGAGCGCCGCGGCGAGCGGCGCCGGCAGCGGGTACGGGTTCTCCATCGCGTCGAGTTTCACGAACCCGCTCGCGTCCGGCACCGGATAGCTGGTCATCGCGAGCACGTCGCGGCGGATGATGTCTTGTGGCGTCGTCATGGTCTCAAGCCGGCGTGCGTCGCGCCGGCGTCAAATGGGTCGGCAAGGCGGCGGCTGCCGCCCTGCGCTCGTCTCCTGCCCCGCTCCGGGTGCCGCCGGTGCCGGCGCCTCGGCGCCCGCCCGGCCCCGCGCACGATGCGCGGTCAGCCCTTCATCCGGAACTCGGCGCTCCTCGCGTGCGCCTGCAGCCCTTCGCCGTAGGCGAGCTCGGATGCGATCTCGCCGAGCGTCTGCGCGCCTTCCGCGCTGACCTCGATCAGGCTCGAGCGCTTGATGAAGTCGTACACGCCGAGCGGCGACGAGAAACGCGCGGTGCGCGACGTCGGCAGCACGTGGTTCGGACCCGCGCAGTAGTCGCCGAGGCTCTCGCTCGTGTAGCGGCCGAGGAAGATCGCGCCCGCGTGGCGGATCTGCTGGCCCCATTGCTGCGGCTCCAGCGCCGAGATTTCGAGGTGTTCCGGCGCGATGTCGTTCGCGATCCGGCACGCCTCGGCCATGTCGCGCACCTTGATCAGCGCGCCGCGGCCTTCGAGCGACGCGCGAATCACGTCCTGGCGCGGCATCGTCGGCAGCAGCTCGCCGATCGCCTTCTCGACGCGATCGAGGAATGCAGCGTCCGGGCACAGCAGGATCGACTGCGCGAGTTCGTCGTGCTCGGCCTGCGAGAACAGGTCCATCGCGACCCAGTTCGGATCGGTCGTCCCGTCGCACAGCACGAGGATTTCCGACGGCCCGGCGATCATGTCGATGCCGACCGTGCCGAACACGCGGCGCTTCGCCGACGCGACGTACGCGTTGCCGGGGCCGCAGATCTTGTCGACGGCCGGCACCGTCTCGGTGCCGTACGCGAGCGCGCCGACCGCCTGCGCGCCGCCGATCGTGAACACGCGATCGACGCCGCCGAGCAGGGCCGCCGCCAGCACGAGGTCGTTCTTCACGCCGTCCGGCGTCGGCACGACCATCACGATCTCGCCGACGCCCGCGACGCGCGCCGGAATCGCGTTCATCAGCACCGACGACGGATACGCGGCCTTGCCGCCCGGCACGTACAGGCCGACGCGGTCGAGCGGCGTGACCTTCTGGCCGAGCACCGTGCCGTCGCTTTCCGTGTACTGCCAGCTATGCGTGCCGCATTCGATCTTCTGCTTCTCGTGGTACGCGCGCACCCGCGCCGCGGCCGCTTCCAGCGCCGCGCGCGCTTTCGGCGCGAGGCCGTCGAGCGCCGTCTGCAGCGCGTCCTGCGGCAGTTCGAGCGCGGCGACGCTGTTCGCGCTCAGCCGGTCGAAACGGTTCGTGTACTCGAGCACCGCGGCGTCGCCGCGCGACTTCACGTCGGCGAGGATCTTCGCGACCGATTGCTCGATCGCTTCGTCTTCGCTCGCCTCGAACGCGAGCACGGCGCGCAGCGCGGCGCCGAAGCCTTCGTTCGTCGAATCGAGCTTGCGGATGGTGATGGACATGGGAGTTCCGTTACGGTGATGCGCTCAACCGCCATTCTGCGACGCGCGTTCGAACGCGTCGAGGATCGGCTTGAGCGCCGCGCGCTTCAGTTTCAGCGCGGCCTGGTTCACGACGAGGCGCGACGAGATCGCCATGATCTCCTCGACCTCGACCAGATTGTTCGCCTTCAGCGTGCCGCCCGAGCTGACGAGGTCGACGATCGCGTCGGCCAGCCCGACCAGCGGCGCGAGCTCCATCGAGCCGTACAGCTTGATCAGGTCGACGTGCACGCCCTTCGCGGCAAAGTGTTCGCGCGCCGTTTCGACGTATTTCGTCGCGACCCGCAGGCGCGCGCCCTGGCGCACTGCATTCGCGTAGTCGAAACCGGCCGGCACGGCCACCGACATCCGGCAGCGCGCAATGTTCAGATCGATCGGCTGGTACAGGCCCGAGCCGCCGTGCTCGACCAGCACGTCCTTGCCGGCCACGCCGAAATCGGCCGCGCCGTATTCGACGTAGGTCGGCACGTCGCTCGCGCGCACGATGATCACGCGCAGATTCGGATCGGTGGTCGGCAGGATCAGCTTGCGCGACGTTTCCGGGTCCTCGGCCACCTGCACGCCGGCGGCGGCCAGCAGCGGCAGGGTTTCCTCGAAAATCCGGCCCTTCGACAGGGCGAGGGTCAGCGGCGCGGTCATGCTTGGCTCCCGGAAAGGCGGCGCACGTTCGCGCCGACGGCGGTCAGTTTGGCTTCCATGCGGTCGTAGCCGCGGTCCAGGTGATAGATGCGGTCGACGAGCGTTTCGCCGTCGGCGCGCAGCCCGGCGATCACGAGGCTCGCCGACGCACGCAGGTCGGTCGCCATCACGTTCGCGCCCGACAGCTTGTCGACGCCGGTCACGAGCGCCGTGTTGCCGTCGATCGTGATGTTCGCGCCGAGCCGGTTGAGTTCCTGCACGTGCATGAAGCGGTTCTCGAAAATGGTTTCGACGACCTGCGCGGTGCCCGTCGCGACCGTATTGAGGGCCATGAACTGCGCCTGCATGTCGGTCGGGAACGCCGGGTATTCCGACGTGCGGATCGTCACCGCCGACGGGCGGCGGTCCATCTTCACGCGCAGCCAGCTGTCGCCTTCCTCGATCGACACGCCGGCTTCGCGCAGCTTGTCGATCACCGCGTCGAGGATGTGCGGGCGCACGCCCGTCAGCATCACGTCGCCGCCGGCCGCCGCGACCGCGCACAAGAACGTGCCGGCCTCGATCCGGTCGGGGATCACCGAATGACGCGCGCCGTGCAGCCGCTCGACGCCCTGGATCACGAGGCGATCGGTGCCGATGCCGTCGATTTTCGCGCCCATCGCGACCAGCAAGTGTGCGAGATCGCTCACTTCCGGCTCGCGCGCGGCGTTTTCGATCACCGTCTCGCCGTCGGCGAGCGTCGCGGCCATCAGCAGGTTTTCCGTGCCCGTCACCGTGATCATGTCGGTCACGATGCGCGCGCCTTTCAGGCGCTTCGCGCGCGCTTCGATGAAGCCGTGCTCGATGCTGATCTCCGCGCCCATCGCCTGCAGGCCCTTGATGTGCTGGTCGACCGGCCGTGCGCCGATCGCGCAGCCGCCCGGCAGCGACACCTTCGCCTCGCCGAAGCGCGCGAGCAGCGGCCCGAGCACGAGGATCGACGCGCGCATCGTCTTCACGAGCTCGTACGGCGCGACGAGGTTGTCGACGCGCGACGCGTCGAGCTGCACGCGGCAGCCGTCGGTCTCGCTCTTCACGCCCATCTGGTTCAGCACCTTCAGCGTCGTGCGCACGTCCTTCAGGTTCGGCACGTTGTCGAGATCGACCGGATCGGCGGTGAGCAGCCCCGCGCACAGGATCGGCAGCGCGGCGTTCTTCGCGCCCGACACGACGATCTCGCCGGACAGGCGGTTACCGCCTTCGATCGCGAGCTTGTCCATCCCCTGTCCCTGCGATTCCCCGTTGGCGGCCGGGTGTGCCGTGGCGACGCTCTGGACGGCGTCGCGCTCGTTGACGGTGACTTGCACTCAGTGATTTCCGTTTATGCGTTCTGCCATTCGGCGGGCGTCAGCGTCTTCATGCTGAGCGCGTGAATTTCCTGCTTCATGCGATCGCCGAGCGCCGCATAGACGAGCTGGTGCCGCTGGATCGGCCGCTTGCCTTCGAAGGCCGCCGACACGATCGTCGCGAAGAAATGCTGGCCGTCGCCTTCGACTTCCAGATGCGTGCAGGCGAGACCGCCGGCGATGTATTGCTTGACCTGTTCGGGAGTCGGCAACATGGTGTAAGGCTCCTGTCGGCGCGCGCCGCCCTAGGGCGGCCGCGGCCTGTCGATATCAATGACGCAGTTTGTAGCCGGTCGCGAGCAGCCGCATCGCGATCAGCGCGAGCAGCACGAAGAAACCGGTGACGATCGCGAGGCTCGCGAACGGGTTGATGTCGGACGCGCCGAAGAACCCGAAACGGAAGCCGTCGATCATGTAGAAAAACGGGTTGAGACGCGACACTTCGCGCCACACGGGCGGCAGCGAATGCGTCGAATAGAACACGCCGGACAGGAACGTCAGCGGCATGATCAGGAAGTTCTGGAACGCGGCGAGCTGGTCGAACTTCTCGGCCCAGATCCCGGCGATCAGGCCGAGCGTGCCGAGGATCGCCGAGCCGAGCAGCGCGAACGCAATGATGAACAGCGGCGCCGCGAAGTGCATCGGGATAAACCAGATCGTCACGACGAACACGCCAGTGCCGACCGCGAGCCCGCGCACGACGGACGCGAGCACGTACGCGCCGAAGATGTCGCGGTACGACAGCGGCGGCAGCAGCATGAACACGAGGTTGCCGGTGATCTTCGACTGGATCAGCGACGACGAACTGTTCGCGAACGCGTTCTGCAGCACGCTCATCATCACGAGGCCCGGCACGAGAAAGCTCACGTACTCGACGCCCGGATACACCTCGACGCGGCCCGACAGCGCGTGGCCGAAGATCGTCAGATACAGCAGCGCGGTGACGATCGGCGCGAGCACCGTCTGGAACGACACCTTCCAGAAACGCAGCAGTTCCTTGTAGAACAGCGTGCGAAACCCGCTGCCCGGCACGGGCCGGGCCGTCATCTCAGACGTCAGCGAACGCAGTTCGCGTGGGGAGTGTTGATTCATGCCAGACCCTCGATCACCTCGGCCCCGTTCATCACCTGGACGAACACATCCTCGAGGTCGGCCTTGCGGACCTCGATCTCGTCGAACGTGCAGCCGGCCGCGCGGCATTGCGCGAGGATGCGTTCGACCTCGTCGTAGCTCGCGAGGCGCAGCAGATGCTCGCCCGGCGCGCTGCCGGCCGAGCTGCGCGCCGGTCGCGAGCCGCAGGTACAGCTGCAGGCCCGCGAAGCGGCGCAGCAGCGCGTCGGTGCGGTCGAGCGCGACGACTTCACCGCGGCGCAGCATCGCGATGCGGTCGCACAGCGACTCGGCTTCCTCGAGGTAATGGGTGGTGAGCACGATCGTGTGACCCTCGCGGTTCAGGCGCGAGATGAATTTCCACAGCGTCTGCCGCAATTCGACGTCGACGCCGGCGGTCGGCTCGTCGAGCACGATCACGGGCGGCCGGTGCACGAGCGCCTGCGCGACCAGCACGCGGCGCTTCATCCCGCCCGACAGCGCGCGCATGTTCGCGTCGGCTTTCTCGGTGAGATCGAGATTGGCCATCACTTCATCGATCCAGTCGTCGTTGCGGCGCAGCCCGAAATAGCCGGACTGGATCCGCAGCGTCTCGCGCACGGTGAAGAACGGATCGAAAACGAGTTCCTGCGGCACGACGCCGAGGGCGCGGCGCGCGTTGCGGAAGTCCTGGACGACGTCGTGACCGCGCACCGAGATACTGCCTTCGTCGGCCCGGGCGAGCCCGGCGAGGATACTGATGAGCGTGGTCTTGCCTGCGCCGTTGGGGCCGAGCAGACCGAAAAACTCGCCTTCCTCGACCGACAGGCTGACGCCCTTGAGCGCCTGAAGCGACTTGTAGCGCTTCTTGACGTGACGGATTTCTATGGCTGACATGACTGTGCGCGACGCAAGGGCCGCGACGCCTATTCTGTGCTTGCTGCGAAAGAAAATGGGGGCCGGACGCCGATTGGCTGCCCCGCAAAACGCTTGATTATAGGGCAAACCGGCTGGGGGAGCCGGCGCCGACGGCGCGCGGCCTGAAGCGTGCGCGCGCCGGCTGGCGCGGCAGGCTTCGGTCGGACAGGGTCAATGTCGCCCGGTGCCTTCGATGAGTGCGTCGACGCCGTAGGCGCGCGCGAGGCTGGCGAGCTTCGGAGGGAGATTGAGGATGTCGAGGGCTGTGCCGCGCGCTTTGGCGGCACGTTGCCATGCGAGCAGCACGGCGAGCGCGGACGAGTCGAACTGCGTCAGCGCCGCGCAATCGACGGCGGTCGCGCCGGCGCCGATGCGCGCAAGACCGTCCGCGAGCGCGGACTTCGCGCTCGCGACGGTCAGCGAGGAGCCGGCTTCGAAGCCGCTCACGACGCCTGCTTGCCCGCGGCAAGCTCCTGGTTGCGTTGCGTCAGGAACTTGATCAGGCCGTCCACGCCGCTTTGCTGGATCTTCTCGTTGAACTGCTGCTGGTACGTCTGGATCAGCCATGCGCCGAGCACGTTCAGGTCATACACCTTCCAGCCGTTCGCCGTCTTGTACAGGCGGTAGTCGATCTGGACCGGCTGACCGTTGTTCAGCGCGACCGTCTTCACGACGACGTCGGTATCGGCCGGATCGGCGCGGAACGGCGGGTACTGGATCTGCTGGTCCGGCTTCAACTGCGCGAGCGCGCCCGAATACGTGCGAATCAGCAGCAGCTTGAACTGCTCCTGAACCTGCTGTTGCTGCTCGGCCGTCGCCGTGCGCCAGTTGCGCCCCATCGCGAGCTGCGTGGTGCGGCGGAAATCGGTGTACGGCAGGATGTCCTTGTTGACGATCGAGATGATGCGGTTGGTGTCGCCCTGCTTGATCGTCTGCTGCTTGACTTCGTCGAGCACCTGCTGGGTCGCCGTCTTGATCAGCGCTTGCGGGTTCGACTGGTCGACTTGCGCGTGAGCTGCGCTGCCGAACGAGAACAGCGCCGCGAAAACGGGGATCAGGAACAGTTTTTTCATCATAGTGGCCTGCATGAATGAGTCGATGCGAAGGTTGGAGCAGGTAGCTTACGCGCAAGTTCGCCTACGCTACCGACTGAATCGTTTCCGGCTGTAACGAATGTAAGTCCGTCAGTGCAGCCGGATGCTCGGGAACCGGAACCCGCCCGGCGACGGCGGCGCCACCTGCATCGCCGGCACGTTCGTTTCGCTGGCCGGGTTCGGCGCTTCGGCCGTGCCCGAGGCCGGCGCAGCAACCGCCGCGCCCGATGCGGGCGCCGGCGCCGCGCCGCCCACCGCTGCCGCGCCCGCCGTTCCGGCCGCGCCGGCTGCCGCCGGTGCCGCGCCGTCTTCCGGCAGATCGTACTTCGGCAGCGCGTCGTTGCTCGACGTCGCGGCGGCCTCGCCGCGCGCGTTGCTGATCAGCATCTGGCGACGCTGCAGGTACGCGTTGCGCACGAACGAATACTTGTCGAGCGCCGCGGCATCCAGCACGTCGCCTGCGCCGAGCAGGTTCGCGCGCGTGTTGACCAGGTTCACGCCGAACAGGCCCCAGCTCAGGCCGTCCGGCTTCACGTAGGTGAGCGGGTTGCCGACGTAGTCGACGCCGAGGCCGGCCGTGTCGCGCAGCGTGCTCGGCCCGAGCAGCGGCAGCACGAGATACGGGCCCGACGGCACGCCGTAGCGGCCCATCGTGATCCCGAAGTCGGCCGTGTGTTTCGGCAGCTTCGCG
Organism: Burkholderia sp. KCJ3K979; assembly: GCF_016759955.1. Classification (NCBI taxonomy): domain Bacteria; kingdom Pseudomonadati; phylum Pseudomonadota; class Betaproteobacteria; order Burkholderiales; family Burkholderiaceae; genus Burkholderia; species Burkholderia sp. KCJ3K979. The sequence continues at coordinate 10,314 of NZ_JACFYV010000083.1, read as the reverse complement.
ATCGTCGCGACGTCGAACAGGCCGCCGACGCCGAACACCGTGTTGATCACGACGCGCATGATGTCGCCGACGCCGTCCGCGATCCGCAGCTGCACGATGTTGTTCGCCGCGATGTAGACGTCGCCGATGTTCGAGAAGAAGTTCGTCACGCTGTCGCGCACCGGCTGCGGCACCACGTACTGGTAACCCTTCGCGACCGGCTTCAGCGCATACGTATCGACCGTGTCGTTGAACTTGTACATCGACCGGTTGAAGCCTTCGAGCGGATCGCCCTTGGTCGGCGTCTGCACGGTCGCGCAGCCGCTCAACGCGGCGACTGCCGCCATCGCCAGCGCGGCGTGCCTGATGCGGATCGTGTGCATGGTCATTACCCTCTTGTTTTCTCTCGTGTGGTTATTGAGCCGCCGAGCCGGACGCGCCGGACACCGCCGACGCCGGTACCGCCACCGGGGCCGGCGCGGCCGGAACGGCCGACGCCCCCGCTGCCGGCTTCGCGCCGCCCGCATCCGCGGCCTTGCTGTACAGGAACTGGCCGATCAGGTTCTCGAGCACGATCGCCGACTGCGTCATCGTGATCGTATCGCCGGACTTCAGCATTTCGGTGTCGCCGCCCGGATCGAGGCCGATATATTGCTCGCCGAGCAGGCCCGACGTCAGGATCTTCGCCGACGAATCCTTCGGGAACGGGTACTGGCCGTCGACGTCGATCGTAACGACCGCCTGGTACGTGTTCGGGTCGAAGCCGATCGACTTCACGCGGCCGACCACGACGCCCGCGCTCTTCACGGCCGCGCGCGGCTTCAGCCCGCCGATATTGTCGAATTTCATCCTCACCGAGTAGGTCGGCTGAAACGACAGCGAGCTCATGTTGCCGACCTTCAGCGCCAGGAACAGCACCGCAAGGAAGCCCACCACCACGAACAGGCCGACCCAGAAGTCGAGAGCAGTCTTTTTCATCGTCATTCCAAAATTTGGCTTGGCTGAGGCTTAGCTGAACATCAGCGCGGTCAGCAGGAAATCGAGGCCGAGTACGGCGAGCGACGCGAACACGACCGTCTTGGTGGTCGCGCGCGACACGCCTTCGGGCGTGGGCTTCGCTTCATACCCCTGGTACAGCGCAATGAAGGTCACGGCGAAGCCGAACACGATGCTCTTGATCACACCGTTGCCGACGTCGGCCCAGACCTGGACCCCGCCCTGCATCTGCGACCAGAACGCGCCCGGATCGACGCCGATCAGCACGACGCCGACGAAGTAACCGCCGAGCACGCCGACCGCGTTGAAGATCGCGGCCAGGAGCGGCATCGCGATGATGCCCGCCCACATGCGCGGCGCGATCACCGTCTTGATCGGGTCGACCGCCATCATCTCGAGCGCGGTGAGCTGCTCGCCGGCCTTCATCAGGCCGATCTCGGCCGTGAGCGACGTGCCCGCGCGGCCCGCGAACAGCAGCGCGGTGACGACCGGCCCCAGCTCGCGCACGAGCGACAGCGCGACCAGCAGGCCGAGCGCCTGCTCGGAACCGTAGCGATTCAGCGTGTAATAGCCCTGCAGGCCGAGCACGAAGCCGACGAACAGCCCCGACACGGCAATGATCACGAACGAATAGTTGCCGAGGAAGTGGATCTGCTTCGTGACCAGCCGCGGCCGGCGCAGCAGCGGGAAGAATTCCAGCACGAGGCGCACGAACAGGCGCGTGCCGTAGCCCGCGCGCTCGAGGCCGCCGATGACGTAACGTCCGATCGCGCTGATCATGCGCGCCCTCCGCCGAGCCCGAAATCCGCTGCGAGCGGCGGGCTCGTGTAATGAAATTTGAACGGGCCGTCCGGCGCGCCGTCGATGAACTGCCGCACGCTCGGATCGGTCGACGCGCGCAGCTCGTCGGGCGTGCCCTGCGCGAGCACGCCGCCATTGGCCAGAAAATACACGTAATCGGCGATCGCGAACGATTCCGGCACGTCGTGCGTGACGAGGATCGACGTCGCGCCGAGCGCCTGGTTCAGCGTGCGGATCAGGTTCGCGGTGATGCCGAGCGAGATCGGATCGAGGCCCGCGAACGGCTCGTCGTACATGATGAGCTGCGGATCGAGCGCGATCGCACGCGCCAGTGCGATGCGGCGCGCCATCCCGCCCGATACTTCGGACGGCATCAGGTCGCGCGCGCCGCGCAGCCCGACCGCGTTGAGCTTCATCAGCACGAGGTCGCGGATCAGGTCTTCGGGCAGGTCGGTATGCTCGCGCAGCGCGAACGCGACGTTCTCGAACACCGACATGTCGGTGAACAGCGCGCCGAACTGGAACAGCATGCCCATCTTGCGGCGCAGCGCGTACAGGCCGTCGCGCGTTTGCGCGCCGACATCGGCGCCGTCGAACAGCACCTGGCCGCGGCGCGCACGCACGAGGCCGCCGATCAGGCGCAGCACGGTGGTCTTGCCGCAACCCGAGCCGCCCATGACCGCGACGACCTGCCCGCGCCCGAAGCGCAGGTTCAGGTTGGACAGGACGAGGCGGTCGCCGTAGCCAAAGTCGACGTCGCGAAGTTCCAGCAGGGTCTCGGTAGGAGTGGGGCTCACGGAGCTGACAGTCCTTTTACGCAGAACGCCGAATTATAGGGCCTGCATTGGAATGATGTCGTGACGCCGTTCCGGGCCCTGCGGTCAATGATTGTCAAATTGTCCGGTAAAGCACTGCTGCAGTGCAATAAGCGCCGTCCGATAGTCGGCCGCGCCCGTGACCGCGCTGACCACCGCGACGCTGCCCACGCCCGTCGCCAGCACCGCCGGCAGCGTGTCGAGCCCCACCCCGCCGATCGCGACGAGCGGCGCGCGTAGCGGGCAATCCGCGCGAGCCCCTGTGGCGGCGCGGCAACGGCCTTGGTGGCGGTCGCGTACACGGGGCCGAGCGCGAGGTAGCTCGGCCGCTCGTGCAGCGCCCGCAACATCTCGTAATAGCCGTGACTCGAAAGTCCGAGCCGCAGGCCCGCGCCCGCGATCGCGGCCAGATCGGCCGTTTCGAGGTCTTCTTGGCCCAGATGTACCCCGTATGCCCCCTCTTCTGCGGCGATCTCCCAGTGATCGTTGATGAACACGCGCGCGTCGGGATAGCGGCGTCCGGCCGCGACCGCACGCGCGATTTCCCGGCGCAGCGCGTCCGGCGTCGCCTCTTTCACGCGCAATTGCACGGTTCGCGCGCCGCCGTCGAGCACGCGCTCGACCCATTCGGCGCTCGGCACGACCGGATAGAGCCCGAGCCGCGCGGGGCACGGCGGGAACGCCGGCTCCGGCGCGGGCGGCAGCCCGGCCACCTGCGGGAATCGCGCGGCATCGACCGGCCATGCGTCGGCGGCGCGCGTCTCGTCGCCGTCGCGCCACGCCAGCGCGAGCACCAGCGCGTCGACCGGCGCGAAGCCGCAATCGAGAAACGCGGCGAGCGCCGCGATCCAGTCATCCGCGAGCGGATGCGCGGCGTCGAGCGCGTAGCGCACGCCAGCCGCATGCAGCACGGCGCCCTCTTCGTCGAATTCGATCGCCACCGCATCGGGCGACGCAGGCCGCGACACGGCCGATGCGCGCGCCTGCGCGGCACGATCACCGGCCGACACGATCAGCACGTCGCCGTCGGCCGGCACGCCGGGCGCCGCCACGCAGAGCCGCCACGGCGCCGCGCCGTCGGGCCAGTCGCCGAGCCGCGCGCGAATCCGCTCGGCCGCTTCGGCCAGCTCGTCGGCCGGCGGCCAGAACGCATCGGCGAAGCGCGCCGCGCTCATGCGCCGCCTCCGTCCTGGTGCCAGAACGGCATCCCGACGACCGGCGTGCTCGCGTGCGCGGTGTCGCGCGCGTCCATCGGACCGGCGAGATACGCGGCACGGCCGGCCTCGACGCCCTGCGCGAACGCCCTTGCCATGATTTCCGGGTGCGTGGCCTGCGAGACGGCCGTATTCAGCAGCACGCCGTCGAAGCCCCACTCCATTACCTGGCACGCGTGCGACGGCACGCCGAGCCCCGCGTCGACGATCAGCGGCACGTCCGGCAACCGTTCGCGCAGCACGCGCAGCCCGTACGGATTCACGACGCCCTTGCCGGTGCCGATCGGCGCGCCCCACGGCATCAGCGCCTCGCAGCCGGCGTCGAGCAGGCGCCGGCCGATCACGAGATCCTCGGTGCAATACGGCAGCACCTTGAAGCCGTCCTTGACCAGTTGCGCGGCCGCTTCGATCAACCCGACCGGGTCGGGCTGCAGCGTGTAGTCGTCGCCGATCAGTTCGAGCTTGATCCAGTCGGTGTCGAAGACCTCGCGCGCCATGTGCGCGGTCGTCACGGCTTCGGCGACGGTCTGGCAACCGGCCGTATTCGGCAGCAGCGGCACCGCGTGGCGCTTGAGCAGGTCGAAGAAGCCGGCTTCGGCCGTGCCGCCCGTCATCTGCCGGCGCAGCGCGACCGTCACCATCCCGGGGCGCGACGCGGCGATCGAATCGGACAGCGATTGCAGCGACGGATAGCGTGACGTGCCGAGCAGCACGCGGCTTGCGAAGGTTTCGCCGTACAGCGTCAGCGCGTCGGCGGAGGGGGGGGACGTCATGTCGTTTTCCTGGAAGAGCGGGGACGAACCGGCGGCGCTCAGCCGCCCGCGACGGGGTGCACGACGTCGAGCCGGTCGCCCGCCGCGAGCGCGCGCGCCGCATGCTGCGTGCGCGCGACGAAGTTGCCGTTCAGCGCCACCGCGTATGGCGGACGCGCGCCGTATGCGGCAAGCGCGTCGGCCACGGTGGCGCCGTCGGGCAACGTCAGGGTCTGTTGATTGATCTGGATATCCATGAGGCTCGGTCGGATTCGTTCGGCGGCGCGCGTCAGGCCGGCTGGCGCGCGTCGTTGCGGTGATGAAGCAGCGCCGGCCAGCGCGCGGCGTCGCGCCACGCGGCGAACGCGTCGGCATCGCCGAGTGCGCCGCCGAGCGCGGCCTGCGCGAACACGACGGCCGCCTGCGCGACTTCCGGCGCGATCATGAAGCCGTGCCGGTACAGGCCGTTGACGGCGAGCGTCGATGCGCCGTCCCAGATCACCGCCGGACGATGATCGGGCAGCGTCGGCCGGCACTGCGCGTTGAGTTCGAGGATGCGCGCCTCGCCGAACGCCGGATGCACGGAAAACGCCGCGCTCAGCAGTTCGAGCGCCGAACGCACGCTGACGGGCGACATGTCCTCGCCCTCCACCTCGGTCGCGCCGATCACATAGAGATCGTCCTGCTTCGGCGCGATGTACAGCGGGTAGCGCGGATGCAGCAGCCGCACGGGCCGGGTGAGCCCGATGCCGGGCGCATGCACGCGCGCGACTTCGCCGCGAATGCCGCGCAGCGCGGGCAGCGCGGATTTCGCGCCGAGCCCGCGGCAATCGATCGTGAAATGCGCGGCCGGCAGATTCGCGTCGTCGACCGCCGCGTGCCAGTGCCGCGCGACGCCGCGTTCGACCAGGCCCGCCGCGAGCGCGCGCAGCGCCTGGCGGTTGTCGAGCTGCCCTTCGCGCGGCAACATCAGCCCGCGCGCGAAACGGCCCGCGAGCACGGGTTCTGCGGCGTCGACCTGCGCACCGGCGAGCGTCACGAAGCCGCCGTCGAGCAGCTCGGCCGGCGCGTTCGCGCGCACGCGCCGCTCGAACAGCGGCGCCTCCGCGCGATCCGCGTGATGCCAGACGACGAGCGTGCCGTGATGCTGGAAGAAGACGGGTTCGGGCAGCTCCGCGAGCCATTGCGGCCAGCGCGCGAGCGACGCGGCGCCCAGCTCGGTGATCAGCAGTTCCGCGCTGGCCGCTTCCGCGAGCGGCGCGAGCATCGCGGCCGCGACCCACGCGGCCGACTGCTCGCCGTCCGGGCCGCCGCGCTCGTAGAGCGCGACGCGATGCCCGTCGCCCGCGAGCCGCCACGCGATCAGGCGGCCGACGAGGCCACCGCCGAGCACCGCGAAATCGGGTCGTGCGTCCCGGACATTCATCGCGCGCCCTCCGCGCGGTCATGCGCGACGAACGTCGACGCACACGCGCCGTCGCCTGCGAACACACGCGACGTCGGGGCGGAAGCCCTGCAAAAGACTGAAGATTGTGCGGCCATCATTCCTTCCGTAACGCGCAATGCGCGTACCCAAAAGGACGAAACCGGCAGCAAAGGCCGGCCGGGCGGGACTCGGGCGCTGACCATGTGGGATGGCGGCCAGCGCGGCCCGGCGGGATCAGAAACTTCCCTCGCCGGTATTACCCGGATCGGGTGCGAAGGGTCTTTCTCAGCCTCGCCGCGCTGCCCGGAACATCTACCGGCCGCGCCACGAAGCACCCCTGTTTCGTCGTCGGCCATTAGACCATAAAAGCGGAAAGCGCCGCAAACTGTCCCCCTAGCGGCAAATTCGCCGGCGTGCCGCGCCGCTCTGGCACAATGCCCGCAGGCCGGCCGCGCGAGCGGCCGGTTGCCGCGTCACCGCCGGTTTTTAAGTGCCGTTTAAGACGCACGGGCGACCATCCGGACGCCCGCCGTCAGTCGGCGCCGCGCCCCGGCATGCCGTATCGCGGCGCGCGCCCGGTTTCGCCCGGCCCGCGCGCCGGCTCATCATCAGGAAGCACATGACCCAATCGATCGATCCCGTCCGCTCCGCCTCCGACGCGCCGCAGGACGAGCGCCCGGTATCCGCATGGAGCCTCATCAAGCCCTACTGGGTATCGTCCGAATGGAAAATCGCGTGGGGCCTGCTGGTCACGATCATCGCGATCAACCTCTGCGTGGTCTGGATCAACGTCCGGCTGAACAAGTGGAACGCGCAGTTCTACAACGCGCTGCAGTCGAAGGACGTCCACGACTTCCCGAACCTGCTGATGCAGTTCTCCGCGCTCGCCTTCGCGTTCATCATCCTCGCCGTGTACGGCCGCTACCTGCGGCAGATGCTCGGCTTCCGCTGGCGCCAGTGGCTCACCGACCGCTTCCTCGGTCAGTGGCTCGGCGATCGCGCGTTCTACCGGATCGAACGTGACCGTCTCGCCGACAACCCCGACCAGCGGATCACCGACGACCTCCAGTCGTTCGCGACCACGACGCTCGCGCTGTCGCTCGACCTGCTGTCGACGGTCGTCACGCTCGTGTCGTTCATCACGATCCTGTGGTCGCTCGCCGGCGCGCTGACGTTCACGCTCGGCGCGACGCCGATTGCGATTCCCGGCTACATGGTGTGGGCGGCCGCGCTGTACGCGGTGATCGGCTCGCTGATCATCCAGAAGGTCGGCCATCCGCTCGTGTCGATCAACTACCAGCAGCAGCGCGTCGAGGCCGATTTCCGCTTCGGGCTGATCCGCGTGCGCGAGAACGCCGAGCAGATCGCGTTCTACGACGGCGAGAAGACCGAGGCCGGCAACGCGCAGACCCTCTTCACGCGCATCCGCGACAACTGGTGGCGCGTGATGAAGTACACGAAGCGGCTCACGTTCGTGCTGAGCTTCTACGGGCAGATCGCGATCATCTTCCCGCTCGTCGTCGCGGCGCCGCGCTACTTTGCCGGTGCGTTCTCGTTCGGCGTGCTGATGCAGATCTCGTCCGCGTTCGGCACCGTCAGCGACTCGTTCTCGTGGTTCATCAACAGCTACTCGACCCTCGTCGAATGGCGCGCCACCGTCAACCGTCTGCGCGAATTCAAGCGTGTGATGGGCACGTCGCACCTGAAGGAAAGCCTGTCGCCCGCGACCGAGCACGGCGGCATCAACCTGCACTACATCGACGCCGCGAAACTGTCGACGTCGTCGCTCAAGCTCGCGCTGCCGAACGGCAACGCGCTCGCGAACATCGGCGACGTCACGATCGAGCCCGGCTCGCGCTGGCTCGTGATCGGCAAGTCGGGTTCCGGCAAGAGCACGTTCATGCGCGCGCTCGCGGGCCTCTGGCCGTTCGGCGACGGCGCGATCGACGCGCCGGTCGGCGCGCGGATGATGTTCGTGCCGCAAACCAGCTATTTGCCGATCGGCACGCTGAAGGCCGCGCTCACCTACCCGGCGACGCCCGACACCTTCAGCGACGAAGCGTGCCGCGATGCGCTGCGCGCGTGCCGCCTCGAGGATTACGTCGAGCGCCTCGACGAAACCGCGCACTGGACCCGCGTGCTGTCGCCGGGCGAACAGCAGCGCCTGGCCGGCGCGCGCGTGCTGCTGCACAAGCCCGACTTCCTGTTCCTCGACGAAGCGACCAGCGCGCTCGACGCCGACAACGAAGCCCGCCTCTATCACCTGTTCGCCGAGCGGCTGCCGAAGGCTGCGATCGTCAGCATCGCGCACCGCGAGTCGCTGGCCGCGTTCCACGTCGGCACGATCAACGTCGAGCGCGTGGGCAGCGACGACAAGGTCGCCGCGTGAACGCACGCGCCGCGCACCTCGAACGCATCGCGCTGATCACCGGCGCAGGCTCGGGGATCGGCGCGGCGCTCGCGCGGCGGCTCGCGGCGCCCGGCATCGCGCTGGCGCTGCATGCGCGCGGCGTGGACGAGGCGGCACGATCGCGGCTCGCCGACGTCGCCCATGCGTGCACGACGGCCGGCGCCGAGTGCATCACGCTGACCGGCGATCTCGGCGAACCGGGTATCGCCGCCGCACTGGTCGATAGCACCGCGACGCGCTTCGGCGGGCTCGACCAGCTCGTCGCGAACGCCGGCTTCGCCGCGCGGCAATCCTTTTCCGAGCTCTCCGCGAACGCACTCGCGTCCGCCTTCGCGACGATGCCCGGGGCGTTCTCCGCGCTCGCGGGCCGCGCGCGGCCGCTGCTCGAAACGTCGGCCACGCCGCGGATCGTCGCGGTCAGTTCGTTCGTCGCGCACCGCTACCGCGCCGATGCACCGTTCGCGACGACCGCCGCCGCGAAGGCCGCGCTCGAATCGCTGGTGCGTAGCGCGGCCGCCGAATTCGCCGCGCACGGCATCACCGTCAATGCGGTCGCGCCGGGCTTCACGCGCAAGGACCACGGGCCGAGCGCCGGCAACGCCGCCGCGTGGGCGCAGGCCGAACAGGCGACGCCGCTCGGCCGCATCGCGGAACCCGACGACGTCGCCGCGCTGATCGCGTTCCTGCTGTCGGACGCGGCACGGCAGATCACCGGCCAGGTCATCCACGTCGACGGCGGCCTGACGCTCTGACGCGTCCTCCCTCCTGCCTGCTTTTCAGCACGAACCTGCATCCGCCTTTTTGGCATGCCGGAGCGCGCCCGTAAAATAACCGCGACGCGGTAGCGCGGGACGAGACAAGACGAGAGGGGGCGGCAAGCATGCAGGCATTCCAGTGGTTCAACGAATTGTCGACGCGCGAGCGCCGGACGCTGTACGCCGGATTCGGCGGCTATGCGGTCGATGCGTTCGACTTCATGATCTATTCGTTCCTGATCCCGACGCTGATCGCCACCTGGGGCATGACGAAGAGCGAGGCCGGGATGATCGCGACCAGTTCGCTGATCTCGTCGGCGATCGGCGGCTGGGTCGCCGGCATCCTCGCCGACCGCTATGGCCGCGTGCGCGTGTTGCAGTGGACGATCGCGACGTTCGCGCTGTTCACGTGCCTGTCCGGCTTCACGCATTCGTTCTGGCAGCTCCTTGCGACGCGCACGCTGCAGGGTTTCGGCTTCGGCGGCGAATGGTCGGTCGTGACGATCATGATGGCCGAGACGATCCGCTCGCCCGAGCATCGCGCGAAGGCCGTCGGCACCGTGCAGAGCAGCTGGTCGTTCGGCTGGGGCGCGGCCGCGATCCTCTACTGGGCGTTCTTCGCGCTGCTGCCGGAGCAGGTCGCGTGGCGCGCGTGCTTCTGGATCGGCATCGTGCCCGCCCTGTGGATTCTCTATATCCGCCGCAACGTCAGCGATCCGGACATCTATACGGCCACGCGCCGCGCCCGCGACGAAGGCCGCGTGTCGGGCCACTTCCTCGAGATCTTCTCGCCGCCGCACCTGCGCGCGACGCTGTTCGGCAGCGCGCTGTGCACCGGCATGCTCGGCGGCTACTACGCGATCACGACGTGGCTGCCCACCTATCTCAAGACTGTGCGCCACCTGTCGGTGTTCAACACGAGCGGCTATCTGGTCGTGCTGATCGTCGGCTCGTTCGTCGGCTACGTGGTCGGCGCGATCCTGTCCGACCGGCTCGGCCGCCGCGCGTCCTTCATCCTGTTCGCGGTCGGCTCGTTCTCGCTTGGCATGGCGTACACGATGCTGCCGATCACCGATACCGCGATGCTGCTGCTCGGCTTTCCACTCGGCATCGTCGTGCAGGGCATCTTCGCCGGCGTCGGCGCGTATCTGTCGGAGCTGTATCCG
>NZ_JACFYV010000082.1:0-26069 GCF_016759955.1 Burkholderia sp. KCJ3K979 | reverse complement strand
CATCGAAGCCTTGGCGAGTTGGCAGCACCACTACAACTGGCATCGTGCCCATAGCGCCATCGGCGGCGTTGCGCCGATGGCCAGACTTCCCGCGTCGAGAAACAACCTCTTGACGCTTCACAGCTAGGCGACTTCGCTTACGTGCCGGGCGCTACGCTTGCACGAGCCCGCGCGGTCGCGGATCGCATGGAAGTGCCGTCTTTCTCGGTGAGGTTCGACAAGATCATCAGCTTCAACAGGCGGCCCGGTCGTCAGCCGCTGGTGCTGACGGGGAAGGCCGGTCTGGAAGACTTGATCGATTTTCGGCGGCAGTTGCGAGACGCGTTGAAAGGGTAGGCGTGCCTGTTTTCCCCTCGAGTTTCACCCCGCACGTGACGCTGCTGTATGGCGCACAGAGGCCCGATGAGTATCGGATCGAGCCGATTACCTGGACCGTGTTCGACTTCGTCCTGATCGATAGCTGGCTCGGCAAGTCGCACTACGACGTATTGGGGCGCTGGCCGCTGAGGACCGGCAGCGCCTCGGGGTGATCGCGATGCCGCAAGTGCGGTGCCGTTTCAGCGCATCCGGACCGGGCCGGTACAGCGTCCCGTTCTCGTCGGGACGCCGGCTCAGTCCCGATCGCCACCGCGATAACGAAGGTGAATCAGCGGATAAGGCCGACCTTGTCCATCCAGTGCCGATCTCCCGCAGCGCTCGAATCCGAGCCGTTCATAAAATCCCGCAGCCGCCTCGTTCTGTTCGTTGACGTCGGTCGACAAGTTGGAATGGCGCTTGAGCGCTTCTTCGACCAGCCGCCGCCCGACACCCGCACCATGGTGGGCGGGATCGACGAACAGCGCTTCCATGTGGCCGCCGTCGAGCAGCATGAAACCGATCGGGCGATCGGTTTCGTCGACGGCCAGATCGAGCGGCGCGCCCGGCAGAAATGCGACGACTTCGGATTCGATCGCGCGACGGTCGTCGTCGCTCAGGAAGTGATGCGTGGCATCGACGGCGTTGCGCCAGATGTCCAGCACGTATGTGCCGTCGGCCTCGGTGGATTGTCGGATTCTGATCATGGTTTGACGGGTGGTGATCTGGCGCTCGGCGGGTAGCGGGCGTCGTGACGGAGCGAACGCGTCGCGGTGATGCGCAAGCGACAGCGGTGTGTCAGCCGGATGGCGGTCGCGCGTTGCCTGGCACCGCCGCCCGCTCGATCGCTCGCCGCGCGATGTCGCGCACGCCGGCGCTCATCGGCAAATCGTCGCGGTCGAGTTCGTCGATGCCGAACCAGCGCGCGTCGAGCGCATCGTCGCCGGCGGCCGGTGTGCCGCGCAGCCATCTGCACAGCACGGCGACCATGACGAAATGCTGGCGCACGACGCCGTGCGCATCGTAATCGAACGCGTCCAGCGCGGTAAAGGCGTCGAGCGCTTCCACGTCGACCGTCGCTTCTTCCGCGATTTCGCGCACGACCGCATCCGCGAGCGGCTCGCCCGGCTCGATCTTGCCGCCGGGGAAGCCCCAGCAGCCTGCATCGGGTGGATTCGCGCGGCGCACGAGCAGCACGTCGCGTTCGCGCAGCACGATGCCGATCACGGCGGGAATGGGGCGCAAGGGGGTAGCGTTGCCGGTTGCGGACATGCCGGTTGCGGACGTGCCGGTTGCGGACATGGTCGCGCCTACCTGTCGGTTCGAACGAACGCGGGTACTACGTGCACGCGGCTCATCGCGCGTCTCCGGTACGCTGTTCGATCGCACGAATCACGGCGACCATGTCGGCCGCCCCATGTCCGGCTCGCTCGGTTTCACCGTACAGTGCATGGCAGATGTCGAGCAGCGGCGACGCGATGCCGATGCTGCGTGCCGATTCGGCGACGAGGCGCGCATTCTTCAGCACGTCGGTGATCGCGGCCTGCACCGAGAAATCTTCCGCGACGAGCTTGCCGAGCTTCACGCGCGACACGTCGCTGGCCATCGGGCCGGCATTCAGCACGTCGGCGAAGCGTGCAAGGTCGATACCGTGGCGTTGCGCGAAGTGCGTGGCTTCGGTGAGACCGGTGACCATCGTGATCAGGAACAGGTTGACGGCGAGCTTCATCGTCAGCGCCGACGGCACGTCGCCGCATACGAAGCTGTCGCGGCACAGCGGCTTCACCAGCGCGCGTACGGCGTCGACGTCCTCCGGCGCGCCGGCCAGCATCACGACGAGTTGACCGGCTTCGGCCGGCTTGCGCGAGCCCGACACGGGCGCCTCGACGTAGCGGCCCGATGCGGCGGCGATTTCGTCGGCGAGTGCGCGAGAGTATTCGGGCGCATTCGTGCCCATGTTGACGATCGTGTGTCCGCCGACCCGGGCGGCAAAACCGGGTGAGCCGCGCGCAAGGGCGGCGTCGATTGCCGCGTCGTTCGCGAGCATCAGGATCACGGTGCGGCAGGACGCGAAGACGTCGTCGACGTTTTCGGCCACGCGTGCGCCGGCGTCGCGCAGCGCATCGTCGCTGCCGTGCGAACGGCTCCACGCGACGAGCGGCGTGCCGGCCCGCGCGAGATTGAGCGCCATCGGCGTGCCCATCACGCCAAGGCCGATGAATCCGACTGCGGTTTGCATGGTGCGGCTCCCACGGTAGGTGGCGACGATCGTGGGCGTCAGTATCGCAGCGTTTACGCGCCTCTGCCATGTGACCCGCGCGAGCGCGGAAGCCGCGCCATCGCCGCTATGCGATCCCCGCCAGGTACGGCCACGGATAAATGCCGCGTGCATGGCCGTCGCCGAACAGAAGGCGCACGCCGTAGCCGAGCGCCTCGACGCCGTCGAGCGTCAGGCCGGCGCGGGCGTCGATACGGCCGCCATCGAAGCGGATTCTCCGGCATTCCGCACACGGACAATCGCTGCGCAACTGCGCATAGCCGATACGTTGCGTCGCGCCGTCGGGCCAGCGCAGCGTCAGTGCGCGTGCCGGGTGATCGAGTGCGATTTCGGTCGGCGCGATCATCGCGACGCCTCGTCGATCTGTCCGATCGCGATCCGCACGGCCTTGCGGACTTCGGGGTCGCGATCGTCGAGTGCGTCGTGTAGCGCCCGCAGCGTCGCCCGGTCGCGCAATTCGCCGAGCGCGAGCGCGGCTTCCTTGCGCAGGTTGCTGATCGTATGCGAGAGCAGCGCGACGACGGCCGACGCCGCGGCCGCATCGCGCAATTGGCCCAGCGCGCGGACGGCACGCAGGCGCACTTGCCAGTAATCGTCGTCGAGTGCGGCGACGAGCGGGTCGCGCGCAACGGTGATGCGCAGCTTGCCGAGCGTGCTGGCGGCTTCCTCGCGCACCTGCCACTCGGCGTCACACAGCGCCGCGAGCAACGCGGTGACGATGGCGGTGTCGCCCGCCGCTGCAAACCCGATCGCGCCGACCGCGGCGCGCCGCACATCCGCATCGGCGTCCGTGGTCGCGATGCGGGCGAGCGGCGGCAGCGCGCGGCCGTCCTTGAGCCAGCCGAGCACGACGACCGCCTCGGCGCGGACGGCAGCGGCGCTCGCGTCGAGCGCGCGCAGCGCGGGCGCGAATGCGTCGGGGTCGCGCAACTCGCGCAAGCCGCGCAGCACGGCGCCGCGCACGAACGGCTCGGGCCGGTCGGCCCAGCGGCACAGCACGGCGCCCGATGACGCGTCCTTCAGTTCGGACAGGCTTTGCGCGGCGGTGGCGCGCACGCCGTCGTCCGGATCGAGCAGCGCGTGGCACAGCGCGTCGACGACCTCGGGCTGCTCCCATGCGTCGAGCACGCGCGCGGCCTCGCTGCGCACGTCGGCCGACGGGTCGTCGCGCAGCGCCGCGATGAACGACGGCACGAGTTCGGGCGCTTCGAGATCGGCGAGTTCGAGCAGCGCGATGCGGCGCACCGATGCGTCGGCTGCGGCGAGGCGCGCGACGAGCGCGGCATGATCGGCGTGATCGGCGGCCGGCACGCCGGGCAGCGGGAAAGCGGAGGAAGAAGCGGTCATGGGAAAGAGTCGGTGCGGTGAATGGGCGGGCACGTGCGCTCAGGCGGCGTCGCGCAACAGCGCGAGGCAGCGGCGCTTGATGTCGACGAACGTGGGCTCGGTCGTGCTGTCGTCGGTGCGCGGCCGCGCGAGCGGCACGCGGATATCGGCGACGATGCGCGCAGGCCGCGGCGACAGCATCAGGATGCGGTCGCCGAGAAACAGCGCTTCCTCGATGTCGTGCGTGACGAACAGCACGGTCGTGCCGATGCGCGACCAGATGTCGAGCAGCAGCGTCTGCATCATCCGGCGCGTCTGCGCGTCGAGCGCGCCGAACGGCTCGTCCATCAGCAACACGCGCGGCCGGTTGATCAGCACGCGGGCGATCTCGACACGCTGCTGCATGCCGCCCGACAGCTGCGCGGGATAGTGTGCGCCGAAGCCGCCGAGCCCGACGAGCTCGAGCAGTTCGGCCGCTTCGCGGCGGCGCTCCTGCGCGGGCACGCCTTTCATCTTCAGGCCGAACGCGACGTTGTCGATCACGCGCTTCCACGGAAACAGCGTGTGCTGCTGGAACACGAGCCCGAGATCGGGATGCGGGCGGTCGACGCGTTCGCCGTCGACCATGATCTCGCCGTGCGTGGCCGCGACGTGGCCGGCGAGCGCGCCGAGCAGCGTCGATTTCCCGCAGCCGGACGGCCCGAGCACGCAGACGAATTCGCCGGGCGCGATGTCGACGTCGAGCGTATCGAGCGTCGCGAAGCGCGCATGCGGCGGGCCGAGTTCGATCGTCAGCGCGCGCACGCCGATGCGGCCGGGCGCGGGCGACGCAATGTCCGGCGTACTCATGATCGGCCTCCACGCGGTGCGTACCACGGCGTGAGCGCCGCGCCGATACGCTTGACGAGCAGGCTGCTGCCCATCCCGAGCAGGCCGATCAGCGCCATGCCGACCACGATGTCCGGGTAGTTCTGCAACGTATAGGATTCCCACGTGAAATAGCCGATCCCGTACTGGCCCGCGATCATCTCGGCCGTGACGAGGCAGAACCACGCGGTGCCCATTCCGATCGACAGGCCCGTGAAGATCGATGGCGCGGCGCCGGGCAGGATCACTTCCGCATAGAGCGCGAGGCCGCGCGTGCCGAGGCTGCGCGCGGTCGCGACGAGTCGCGGGTCGACGGCTTCGGCGCCATGCACGGTATTGAGCAGGATCGGGAACAGCGCGCCGACGAACGTGATGAACATCATGCTCAGCTCGGACGACGGGAACATCAGGATCGCGAGCGGAATCCACGCGACGGCCGGAATCGGCCGCAGCATCTCGAGCGGCGGCAGCAGCGTGTCCTCGAGCGCGCGATAGCGGCCGATCGCGAGCCCGAGGCCGATGCCGGCGACCGCCGCCGCGACGAAGCCGGCCAGCACGCGCGTGATGCTCGCGAACAGGTGCATCGGCAGCTTCGGCGATTGCAGGAACGCTGCCAGCGCGGGGCCGACGTCGGCCGGCGCGGGCATGTTCGCGAACGTGACGATGCCGAGCGACAGCCGCCAGTGAACAGCGGCCTGCCACAGCGCGATGCAGGCGGCGAGCGACGCGATGCGCCATGCGCGGCGGCGCATCGGCGTCGAGCGGCGGCGCGCGGCGGAATGCGGCGAGCGGGTGTCACCGCTGCGCGGTGCGTCGGCGAGACGGCGTTTGACGAGGTCGAGGGTGGCAGCCATGCGGAAGTCCGGTGTCGACGAATGGAAGGGGAAAGGCGCGCGACGTTCAGCGGGCGGCGAGCGCCTGCGCGGTGACGGTCTTCGCGGCCGCGTAGTCGACCACCGCGCCCGATACCTGCTGCGCGTACGCGTCGGCGCCCGACTTCAACAGGAACGCGGTGAGCACGCCGTGTGCGTCCTTCACGTACCACGCCTGGTCGGCGAACAGCTTCAGGCCGCTCGCATGGTCGTGCACGAACACCGCCCGCACCTTCGCGGACGGGCCGAGTTTGCCGAGCGCCACGAACGCGGTGGTGGGGCTCGCGTAGTTGCGTACCGGTTCGTCGCTGGTGAGCCACACTTGCGCGACGTCGTTGAAATCGCGGATCGGCTTGCCGGTCGTCGCATCGTTCGCGACGAGCGGCTGCTTGCCGTAGTGTTTCAACGCCGCGTCGTAATCGAGCCCGGACGCCTTGAACGCCGCGCGGATATAGCGGTCGTCGACGAACGTCGCGGGATCGGGCGCGGAGTCGGTCTTCTTCAGCAGCTTCAGCGTATCGATCGCCGTCGCGACCGCTTGCCGGTATTCGGGCTTCCACGTCAGGTCGCGGGTCTGGATGCCGAGCGGCCCGTGATACAGGTAGTCGACCGGCGCCTCGATGCCGGTGACCTTCTCGATCAGCAGGCTGTACTTTTCCGGGTTCTGCGCGAGCAGGCGGTTCGCTTCGATCGCGGCACGCAGATAGGCCACGACGATTTCCGGATAGCGCTGCGCGTAGTCCGCATCGACGAGCGTGCCGTGGAAGGTCGCCGCGTGGGTCTGCGCGCCGTCGTAGATCTTGCGCGCGATGCCGCGGTACGGGAACAGGTCGGCGAACGGCACGAAATCCGCATGCGCGTCGATCTTGTTCGCCTTCAGCGCGCTGCCGGCCACTTCGGGCGCCTGCGTGACGATGTTCACGTCGGTGTCGGGGTTCCAGCCCTGAGCCTTGATCGCGCGCAGCAGCATGCCGTGCGCGGTCGATGCGAACGGCACCGAGATCGTCTTGCCCTTCAGGTCGGCCAGCCCGCGCACCGTCGAATTCGACGGGACGACGATCCCGTTGCCGCTGCCGTCGATGCTGCCGTCGAGCACGGTGATGAACACGCTCTTGCGGCCGGCCTTGCGGAACGCCGCGCCGTTCAAGGCACCGGGGAAATCGGCCATCGCGCCGAAGTCGAGCTTGCCGGCGACCATCTCGTTGGTGAGCGGCGCGCCGGACGTGAAATCCTTCCACTGCACGTCGTATTTCACGTCCTGGTACTTGCCGGTGCCCGGCAGGTACTTGTCGAGCAGATGCAGTTCACGGATCAGCAGGCCGCCGGTCGCGCAGTTGATCGTCGTGTCCTGTGTGCCGATCGCGACGCGGATCGTCTCCGCATGCGCGAAACCGGTGGCCGCGACCGCGAGCGACGCGGCGAGCAGGCGAAACATCCGTAGCGTTGTTTTCATCAGTTGCTCCGAGAAACCCGGCCCTTCAGGACGGGGAGGAAAGGAGCGCCGCTGTTTGACAGCGGCATTCCACCGTTAAAATGGCCGGCACGATCCTTGGTGGGCGCCGCGCCGCGTCAGCGCAGCAGGTAAGGAATGTCGACCTTGACCGCGCCGGTCGGGCAGTCGCGTTCGCACGGCATGCAGTACCAGCATTCGTCGAACTGCATGTAGGCCTTGCCCTTGGTGACGTCGATCGCGAGCAGGTCGAGCGGGCACACGTCGACGCACACGGTGCAGCCCTTGTCGGCGATGCACAGCGACTCGTCGATCGTCACGGGCGCGCTGCTGCGCTGGAAGATGTCGTGCGGGGTATGGGACATGGCAAGGTTCCTCAAAGGGCGGCCGCGAGCGCGGCCGGTTCGCGGATGCGCAACTGCGCGTAGGCGCCGCGTTCGTCGTCGGCGAGCGGCACGACGTACGGTTCGACCGGCCGCTTCTCGCTGCGCATCGCGCCCTCGGCATCCTTGCGCAACCACGTGTGGCAGAACCATTCGGCGTCGTTGCGGTGCGGAAAATCGACGCGATGGTGGTACAGCCCCCAGCGGCTTTCGGTGCGGAACAGCGACGCGCGCGCGGCCATTTCGGCGCAATCGCGGATCGCGCGCACTTCGGCCGCACGCATCAGTTCGTGCGGATTGTCGGCCTTGATTTCTTCGATATCCTCAATAATTCCGTCAAAACGTTGCAGCCCGATCTCCATCTTGCGCGTCACCTTCGGCGGTTGCAGGTAGTCGTTCACCATCCGGCGCAGCTTGTACTCGACCTGCGCCGGCGCCAGCCCGCGTTCGCGCAGCAGCGGTGCGAGCACGCGGGTGCGCTCGGCGTCGATCTGTTGGTCGTCCACCGGCGCGTGGTCGCGGCCGGCCACGTAGTCGGCTGCGTTTTGCCCGGCGAACCAGCCGTACGTGAATGCCCCGAGCATGTAGTTGTGCGGGACGGCCGCCATGTCGCCGGCCGCGTAGAGCCCCGGCACGGTCGTCTCGGCACGTGCGTTCACGTACACGCCCGACGCGCTGTGGCCGCTGCAGAAGCCGATCTCGGAGATGTGCATCTCGACCATCTGGCTGCGGTAGTCGGTGCCGCGCCCCGCATGGAAGCGGCCGCGGCTGGGCCGTTCGTTGGTATGCAGGATCTGCTCGATGGTCCGGATCGTTTCTTCCGCGAGATGGTCGAGCTTCAGGAACACGGGGCCGTTGCCGCTCTGCAGTTCCTGGTAGAACTCCCACATCATCTGGCCGCTCCAGTAGTCGCATTCGATGAAGCGTTCACCCTTGCCGTTCGCGGTGAAGCCGCCGAGCGGCCCCGTCACGTACGCGCACGCCGGGCCGTTGTAATCCTTGATCAGCGGATTGATCTGGAAGCATTCGAGGTTCGCGAGCGCGGCACCCGCGTGATAGGCCATCGCGTAGCCGTCACCCGCGTTGGTCGGGTTCTCGTACGTGCCCATCAGGTAGCCCGATGCGGGCAGCCCGAGACGGCCGGCCGCGCCGCAGCAGAGAATCACGGCCTTCGCGCGGATCACGTGGAAGTCGGCGGTGCGGCAGTCGAAGCCGAGCACGCCGCTTGCGCGGCCTTGCACGTCGGTCAGCACGCGCGTCGCGACGATCCGGTTCGTGATCGCGATGCGTGCGCGCTTCAGTTGCCGGTACAGCACCTTCTTGATGTCGTGGCCCTCCGGCATCGGCAGCACGTACGAGCCCATGTGGTGGACCTTCTTCACCGCGTAGTCGCCGGTGCCATCCTTCTCGAACTTCACGCCCCAGCGGTCGAGCTGCTCGATCGTCGTGAAGCTGTGCGTCGCATACGCGTACACGGCTTCCTGGTCGACGATCCCGTCGTTGGCGATCGTGATCTCGCGCGTGTATTGCTCGGGCGTCGCATGACCGGGGATCACCGCGTTGTTCAGGCCGTCCATCCCCATCGAGATCGCGCCGCTGCGTTTCACGTTGGCCTTCTCGAGCAGCAGCACGCGCAGCGACGGATCGCGCTCCTTCGCCTTGATGGCCGCCATCGGGCCGGCCGTGCCGCCGCCGACCACGACGACGTCGTATTCGTGCACATGGGTATTCATCGCGGGCTCCTTGCAGGTTTGCGCGCCTTTTGCCGGTCGACGCGCAACCGGTACTGGAAGGCGTCGCCGCGGAAGTAGAGGTATTCGTAGTCGATCGGCGCACCCGATGCGTCGTGCGTGAGGCGCTCGATGCGCAGCACGGGGCTGCTTTCCTCGACGTGCAGCGCGTCGACGATTTCGTCGTCCGCGAGGATCGCGTCGATCGACACGTCGGCATGGCCGAGCGGGATGCCGCAGTCGTTCTCGAGGATCAGGAAGATGTCGCGGGTCGCGAGATCGGCGCCGGCGAGGCGCTTGCCGAGCGCTTCGGGCACCCAGGTCTGTTCGAGCGACACGGGTTCGCGGTTCAGCAGCCGCACGCGATGGATCTCGACGAGCGGCGCGCCTTCCGGCACGTTCAGCTTCGTCGCGAGATGGCGATCGGCCTTCACGGTGCGCAGGCTGCGCAACTGGTTGACGATCTCGTAGCCCATCGACGACATCGCCTCGGCAAAACCCTGCAGCGACGTCACGTTCTGGAACGCCTTCGGCTTCGACACGAACGTGCCCTTGCCATGCAGCTTGAACAGCAGGCCTTCCTTTTGCAGGTCGCCGAGCGCCTGGCGCACCGTGATGCGGCTGACGTCGAACATCGCGCAGAGCTCGTGCTCGGACGGCATCCGGCTGTGCGGCGCGTAGGTGCCGTCGAGAATGCGCGCGCGCAGCGTGTCCTTGATCTGCACGTAGAGCGGGGCCGCGGACAGCGGCACGACGTTGGGTGGGGTCATCGGTCAACTTGTTATGACAAGATGGGGCGAGTGTAGCCAGCGTCATTGCGCGCCCCAACCAACTATTTGTGATTTCGAATTTCCCGTTGCGGAAAAGCGGGAGCGGGGTGAGCGGATGATCCGACCCTTGCGAGCCGCGTGGAATCGCCGACAATAAAAATCCGCGGCCCATACGCCGCGCATGTCGATTTCCCGCTGCGTCGCCCGTCGTATCGATATCGACCGGGCAGTGCGCCGCGCCATGCGCTCATCACCCGGTTTTCCGCGAATGGTGCAACCAACGAGGAGAGGCCACATGACACGCCACATGCCGGATTCCCGATACCGCTGGGTGATCGTCGCCGCGGGTGGCCTGATGGGCTGCGTCGCGATCGGCGCGATGTTCTCGTTGCCGGTGTTCCTGCGGTCCATCGCGCGCGATACGGGCTGGTCGATGACCGGCATTTCCGCGGCGATGACGCTCGGCTTCATCGCGATGGCGTTCGCCAGCATGGCGTGGGGCAGCCTGTCGGACCGCGTCGGCACGCGCCCGGTCGTCATCGCGGGCGCCGTGCTGTTGTCGGCGAGCCTGGCGCTGGCGAGCCGCGCGCCGTCGCTGCTCGTGTTCCAGTTGACCTTCGGCCTGGCCGTGGGCAGTGCGACGGCCGCGATATTCGCGCCGATGATGGCGTGCGTGACCGGCTGGTTCGACACGCACCGCAGCCTCGCGGTATCGCTCGTGTCGGCCGGCATGGGGATGGCGCCGATGACGATGGCGCCGCTGGCCGCCTGGCTCGTGTCGGTGCGCGACTGGCGCACGTCGATGTTGCTGATCGCCGTGCTGGCGGCCGTCGTGATGATCCCGGTGTCGCTGCTGGTGCGCCGGGCGCCCGCGCTCGATCCTGCATCCGCCCACGCAGCGCCTGCGCCTGCGTCGGCCGGCGCGCCCGCCGCGATGTCGATCGCGGATGCGCTGCGTTCGCCGCAGTTCATGGTGTTGGTGCTGACCAATTTCTTCTGCTGCGCGACCCATTCGGGCCCGATCTTCCATACGGTCAGCTACGCGGTGACCTGCGGGATTCCGCTGATCGTCGCGGTATCGATCTACAGCGTCGAAGGGCTGGCGGGCATGGGCGGCCGGATCGCGTTCGGGGTCCTCGGCGATCGCCTCGGCGCGAAGCGCATGCTGGTGGCGGGGCTGTTCGCGCAGGCGCTCGGCGCACTCGGCTACTACTTCGTGCGCACGCTCGACGGCTTCTACGCGGTCGCGACGCTGTTCGGCTTCATCTATGCGGGCGTGATGCCGCTGTATTCGGTGCTCGCGCGCGAGAACTTTCCGCTGCGGATGATGGGCACCGTGATCGGCGGCTGCGCGATGGCCGGCAGCCTCGGGATGGCCGCGGGCCCGGTCGCCGGCGGGCTGATCGTCGATGCGTTCGGCAGCTACGGCTGGCTGTACCTCGGCTCGTTCGCGATCGGGCTCGGCGCGTTCCTGATCGCGACGATGTTCCGCCCGTTCGCGAAAGCGCGGCCGGAAACGGTGACGGCGTGAGCGGGAAACGGAAGCAGGGTGGCTGGCGTTTTCGCCGGGTCGGCAGGCGCCTGCTGGATCGTCGTGGATAAATAAATGGCCCGGACCTCGCCTCCGTCTGGAGGCGTCCGAACGGCGCTCAGCCTGCTGCGGCGCAGCAGAGCGGCAACCGACGGCGATCGGCGCGCATGCGCTGCGATTCGGCCCCTAAAAATACAATATCGAGCATGTATTCGAAGGGCCTGTCATACCGGCGTCACCCTGCTAGAATTCGGCCTGCCGCATTGTTCCGATTGACTGATGAGATTGCTTGACGCCCTGGTCGAACAACGTATTGCCGCCGCCGCCGCGCGGGGCGAGTTCGACGATTTGCCGGGTACCGGCGCGCCGCAGGCGCTGGATGACGACCTGCTCGTGCCCGAGGAGGTGCGGGTGGCCAACCGTATCCTGAAGAACGCGGGCTTCGTGCCGCCGGCCGTCGAGCAACTGCGCGCGCTGCGCAACCTGCACGACGAAGTGCAGGCGGTCAGCGACCGTGCCGCGCGCTGCCGGCTGCAGGCGAAGATCCTCGCGCTCGACATGGCGCTCGAATCGCTGCGCGGCGGCCCGATGGTGATGCCGCGCGACTACTGCCGGCGCATCGCGGAACGCCTGTGCGAGCGCGGGCTCGACGAAGCGCCCGCCGAAGCGGGGCCGATGTGACGTCCGACGCGCTGCACGACGCAGCTCGCTCGGCAGCCGCCGCGGCCACTGATCCCGCCGCCGATTCTCCCGTTCAAGAAACCGCGCCCGCATCGGTGCGCGACCTGCATTTCATGCGTCTTGCACAAGCCGCCGCCGAAGAGGCGCGCGCGGCCGGCGAAGTGCCGGTCGGCGCGGTGCTCGTGCGTGGCGACGAAGTGATCGCCCGCGGCTTCAACCATCCGATCGGCGGGCACGACCCGTCCGCGCATGCCGAAATGGCCGCGCTGCGCATGGCCGCGCAGCATCTGCAGAATTACCGGATGCCGGGCTGCGAGCTGTACGTGACGCTCGAGCCGTGCCTGATGTGCGCTGGCGCGATCATGCATGCCCGCATCGCGCGGGTCGTCTATGGCGCGGCCGACCCGAAGACGGGCGCGTGCGGCAGCGTGATCGACGCATTCGCGAATCCGCAACTGAACCACCACACCGAAGTGACCGGCGGCGTGCTCGCCGACGAGTGCGGCGCCGCGCTGAAGTCGTTCTTCGCCGAGCGCCGGCGCGCGCTGCGCGAGGCGCGGCTTGCCCGCGACGCCGAATCCGGCGCGTCATAGGCCACCTCTTGCCGCGCCCGGCGTCCCGGGCGTGCACGGTTTTCGTGAACCGGACCCGGTTCGGACCCTCTAAGCAGGTTTGACGACCCCGATACCTTTCGCCATGTCCTTCCAGCCCGCCGCGTCCTACACCATCCGCCTGCTGGCGCCGTCCGGCTATCCGCACGACCCCGACGCGATCAACCGCGCGCTCGAGCGCCTCAGCACCGCGCAGCAGCGCATCGAGAACATCGAGGCGACGCAGCGGCGCTTCCAGCGTTTCGGCGGCACCGACGGCGAACGGGCAGGCGACCTGAACCGCCTCGCCGATCCCGGGCGGCCGCTGCCGGACATCGCGCTCGCGGTGCGCGGCGGCTACGGCGCCGCGCGCATTCTGCACGGGCTCGACTATCGCGGGCTCGAACGCCGGCTGCGCGACCAGCCGATCGCGCTCGTCGGTCACAGCGATTTCACGGCGATCCAGCTGGCGCTGTACGCGAAGGCGCGCATCAAGACGTTCGGCGGCCCGATGCTGTCGGCGGATTTCGGCGCGGAAACGCCCAGCGACTTCACGATGCAGCATTTCTGGCAGACGCTGACGCAGCCCAGCACGACGATCGTCGCCGATGCACCGCAGGTGCAGACGGCGAACGTGACGGGCACGTTGTGGGGCGGCAACCTCGCGATCCTCACGTCGCTGGTCGGCACGCCGTACATGCCCGACATCGAGGGCGGCATCCTGTTCATCGAAGACGTCAACGAGCAGCCGTTCCGGATCGAGCGGATGATCTATCAACTGCACCTGTCGGGGCTGCTCGCGCGCCAGCAGGCGCTCGTGCTCGGCCAGTTCACCGGCGCGCGGCCGTTCGAGTACGACAACGGCTACGACATGCAGGCGATGATCGACCAGGTGCGCGCGGTGGTCGGGATTCCGGTCGTCACCGGGCTCCAGTTCGGCCATGTGCCCGACCTGTTGACGCTGCCGTTCGGCGCACAGGCGCAGTTGGTCGCGAACGCGCACGGGTTCCGGCTCACGCTGTCGGACTATCCGCATCTCGGCTGATGCCGGCGCTGGCGCGATCGATCGAAAGGCGGGGCTCCCCGCCTTTTTCTCTATGTAAGTGCGCAACTAACGGTCCATATTTTTCGTCGACATCGACATGATTTTCGCCCGGATGTGCACCATTTTTGTCAACAAAATGACCGGGAGGGTATACGTCCAGAAGTGCCTCCGTCTTGCCTGTCTGGCTTGCCGTGCATGGATTTCGTGCGCATTGCACCGAATGAGAACACGCTGGCGCACGCCGATTGTGCGAAATTACGCAAAAGAATTGTTGACAATCTTTATGTCCGCCCTAGGATGAGGACCATCACACGATGCAGATCATGAACGAGCCCGATTCCACTCCGTCCGGTGCAGCCGGCCCCGAAGCGATCGCCGAGCGGATTCGCACCGCGATCCTCGAGCATCGGCTCGCGCCGGGCGCGAAGCTGACGGAGGCGCAGCTCTGCGACGTGTTCGGCGTGAAGCGCGGGACGATCCGCCAGGCGCTCGCGCAGCTCGCGACCGACAAGCTGGTCGACCTCGAGCCGAACCGCGGCGCGTTCGTCGCGAGCCCGACGCTGCAGGACGTGCACGAGGTGTTCGAGATGCGCCGGATCATCGAGCTTGCCGTGGTCGAACGGCTCGCGACCGGCCCCGGCGCCAGGCGGCTGAAGGGCGTCGCCGCGCTGATCGACAAGGAGCGCAAGGCGTTCGAGCGGCACGACTTCGCGGCATGGATCCGGCTGTCGGGCGAATTCCACACGGCGCTCGCGACGCTGATGGGCAATGCGACGCTCAGCGAGTGCCTCGAAGGGCTCGTCGCACGCTCGACGCTGATGTCGGCGCTGTACGAATCGCACGGGCGCAGCCCGTGCTCGTGCGACGACCACGACGAGATCCTCGCCGCGCTGGAGGCGGGCGATCCGAAGCAGGCGGTCACGCTGATGGCGCGCCACCTGCAGCATGTCGAACTGAAGATGCTGGACCGGCCCGCGCAAGGGCAGGTCGATTTGCGCGAAGTGTTCGGCGGCGCCTGAGCGGCGACGCGAACCCGGCCGCGCGCCACACGACGAGCGCAATGCAGGCCTGCGGTGTTTGCCGCGGGCCGCTGGTCCGACTCCGGGCGATGATCCGGAGCGATATCGATGACGGTGGAGCGGCCTGGCGGCCGCGTCAAGGAGAAGTCATGGCTCAGTTCAGTGTGGCGCACGACAGCGCCTATCCGGCGGAAGAAGGCGGCGAGGGCGGCGGTCCGGCACTGCCGGATGGTTACAGCGAACGTCTGTACAACGAAGATTTGGCACCCCTTAAAAATCAGACATGGGGTTCGTACAACATCTTCGCGTTCTGGATGTCGGACGTGCACAGCGTCGGCGGCTACGTGTTCGCGGGCAGTCTGTTCGCCCTCGGGCTGACGAGCTGGCAAGTGCTGATCGCGCTGATCGTCGGCATCGGCCTCGTGAACGCGCTGTGCAACCTGATCGCGCGGCCGAGCCAGCAGATCGGCGTGCCGTACCCGGTCGCGTGCCGCGCGACCTTCGGCGTGCTCGGCGCGAACGTGCCGGCCGTGATCCGCGGGCTGATCGCGATCGCGTGGTACGGCATCCAGACTTATCTCGCGTCGAGCGCGCTCGTGATCGTCGTGCTGAAATTCTTCCCGCAATGGCTGCCGTATGCGGACGTCCATCGCTACGGCTTCCTCGGGCTGTCGGCGGTCGGCTGGGCCGGCTTCATGCTGCTGTGGGTGCTCCAGGCGTTCGTGTTCTGGAACGGCATGGAGACGATCAAGAAGTTCATCGACTTCGCGGGCCCGGCCGTTTATGTCGTGATGTTCATCCTGGCCGGTTACATGGTGTGGCGGGCGGGCTGGCGCAACATCGGCATCAACCTCGGCGGCGTCAAGTATCACGGCGCGGAGGTGATCCCGGTGATGATCACCGCGGTGTCGCTCGTCGTGTCGTACTTCTCCGGGCCGATGCTGAACTTCGGCGATTTCTCGCGCTACTGCCGCTCGTTCGGCGACGTGAAGCGCGGCAATTTCTGGGGGCTGCCGGTCAACTTTCTCGCGTTCTCGCTCGTCACGGTGATCACCACCGCCGCGACGCTGCCGGTGTTCGGCGAACTGATCACCGACCCGGTCGCGACGGTCGGCCGCATCGACCATCCGACCGCGGTGATCCTCGGCGCGCTGACGTTTACGATCGCGACGATCGGCATCAACATCGTCGCGAACTTCGTGTCGCCCGCGTTCGATTTCTCGAACGTCGCGCCGCGCCTGATCAGCTGGCGCGCAGGCGGGATGCTCGCGGCCGTCGCGTCGATCTTCATCACGCCGTGGAACCTGTTCAACAACCCGGCCGTGATCCACTACACGCTCGACGTGCTCGGCGCGTTCATCGGCCCGCTGTACGGCGTGCTGATCGCCGACTTCTACCTCGTCAAGCGCGGCCGCCTCGTGCGCGACGACCTGTACACGATGTCGGAAAGCGGCGCCTATTGGTACACGGGCGGCGTGAACCGCCGCGCGCTCGCCGCGCTGCTGCCAGCCGCGGTGATCGCGGTGGTCTGCGTGATGGTGCCGGGCTGGCAGGCCCTCGCGAATTTCTCGTGGTTCATCGGAGCGGGGCTTGGCTTCGTGTTCTACCGGCTGCTCGCGAGCGCGAAGGCGTAAGGAGCATGCGATGAAGATCCGACTGATCAATCCGAATACGACGCAGCGGATGACCGACGCGATGGGCCGCTGCGCGAGGGAGGTCGCGGCCGCCGGCACGGAGATCGTGGCCGTGAGCCCGCCGATGGGGCCGCCGTCGATCGAAGGGTATTACGACGAGGCGCTCGCGACACCGGGGCTGCTCGCCGAGATCGCGCAGGGCGAGCGCGACGGCTGCGACGCGTACGTGATCGCGTGCTTCGGCGATCCGGGCCTGTATGCGGCGCGCGAGCTCGCGCGCGGGCCGGTGATCGGCATCGCCGAGGCCGCGATGCATGCGGCGAGCGTGCTCGCGCCGGGCTTCTCGGTCGTCACGACGCTCGCGCGTACCTGCGGGATGGCGTGGCACCTCGCGGAGCGCTACGGGATGAAGCGGTTCTGCCGCAACGTGCGCGCGACCGACGTCGCGGTGCTCGAACTCGACCGGCCCGGCTCGGCCGCGCGCCGGATCATCGTCGACGAATGCCGGCGCGCGCTCGACGAGGACGGCGCCGACGCGATCGTGCTCGGCTGCGCGGGGATGGCCGAATTCGCGCACGAGATCGAGCAGCAGATCGGCGCGCCGGTGGTCGAGGGCGTCACGGCGGCCGTCAAATGGGCCGAGGCGCTGGTCGCGCTGCGCCTCGCGACCGCGAAGCGCGGCGACTACGCGCGGCCGCTGCCGAAGCGCTACGACGGCGCGTTCGCCCGCTTCAGCCCGCCGGACGGGGAGGCGGCGGAACCTCCGCCGAATTTGCCGCAACCGCACATACACACCGTCTGACATGCACTATCTGCGCCGCTGTATGGGCGCGTATGAACGTTTTCGCTACACTGGGCCGTCATCGCATCGGCTGGTGCGGCCGCCTCCGGCACCGCGCAGTCGATGCGAACCCATTATCCGCGCCCGCTCGTTCAGCGCGCTCATTCAGCCCGCTTATTTAGCCTGCTTTCGCCGCACTTCGAACCATGCCACTCGATCCCAACTATCCCCGCGACCTGATCGGCTACGGCCGCCATCCCGTGCAGGCGAACTGGCCGGGGCGCGCCCGCGTCGCCGTGCAATTCGTGCTGAATTACGAGGAGGGCGGCGAGAACTGCGTGCTGCACGGCGATCCGGGCTCCGAGCAGTTCCTGTCCGAAATCGTCGGCGCGGCCGCGTATCCGGACCGCCACATGAGCATGGAGTCGATCTACGAATACGGGTCGCGGGCCGGCGTGTGGCGCATCCTGCGCGAATTCGAGAAGCGCGGGCTGCCGCTGACGGTGTTCGGCGTCGGCATGGCGATCGAGCGTCATCCGGAGCTCGCGCGGGCGTTCGTCGAACTCGGCCACGAGATCGCGTGCCACGGCTGGCGCTGGATTCACTACCAGAGCATGACGCCGGAACTCGAAGCCGAGCACATGCGCCTCGGGATGGAAGCGATCGAGCGCGTGACGGGCGAGCGCCCGCTCGGCTGGTATACCGGCCGCGACAGCCCCAACACGCACCGCCTGGTCGCCGAATACGGCGGCTTCCTGTACGACTCCGACAACTACGGCGACGACCTGCCGTTCTGGATGGACGTCGAAGTGTCGGGCGGCCGCACGTCGCCGCAACTGATCGTGCCGTATACGCTCGACACGAACGACATGCGTTTCGCGACGCCGCAGGGTTTCAATACCGGCGATCACTTCTTCGACTACCTGCGCGATGCGTTCGACGTGCTGTACGCGGAGGGCGACGAAGCGCCGAAGATGCTGTCGATCGGCATGCACTGCCGGCTGCTCGGCCGGCCGGGCCGGTTCCGCGGGCTGCAGCGGTTCCTCGATCACATCGAGAAGCACGATCGCGTATGGGTGACGCGCCGTGTCGATATCGCGCGTCACTGGCGTGAACATCATCCGTATCAGCCCAATCATCGAAACGAAGGGAAAGCATGAAGGCGATGCGCTACACGTTGGAACAACTGAACACGATGGCGCCGAGCGCATTCGTCGCGGCGCTGTCCGGGATCTTCGAACATTCGCCGTGGGTGGCCGAGGTCGCCGCGGGCCAACGGCCGTTCGCGAGCATCGACGCGTTGCACCGGACGATGTCGAATGCGGTGGAAACCGGCGGCGAAGCACGCCAGCTCGCACTGATCAACGCTCACCCGGAACTGGCCGGCAAGGCCGCCGTGCGCGGCGAGCTGACGGCCGAGTCGACCCGCGAGCAAAGCGGCGCGGGCCTCGACCAGTGCACGCAGGAAGAATTCGACAAGCTGCTGACGCTGAACCGCACGTATCGCGAGAAGTTCGGCTTCCCGTTCATCCTCGCGGTGCGCGGCTATGACCGCCACGGCATCATCGCGAACTTCGAGTCGCGCGTGAATCATTCGCGCGCCGACGAGCTGCGCGCGAGCCTCGACCAGATCTACCTGATCGCGCGCTTTCGCCTTGATGACCTGATCGACGCCTGACATCGTAATCCGGCCCGCTGCGTCGCGGCGGACCGACCGCCTCACTGAAACAAGGAAACATCATGGCTGTTCCGCTTCTCGATCCGAACGCACCCGATTTCACGCGGCGCTACGTGAATCTTGCCGACCGGCGTCTCGGTGCGCAGGCGCTCGAGGCCAGCGACGATTTCTTCGCGCCGAAGGACCGGATGCTGAACCCCGAGCCGGCCGTCTTCATCCCCGGCAAGTACGACGACCACGGCAAGTGGATGGACGGCTGGGAAACGCGCCGCAAGCGCACGACCGGCTACGACTGGTGCATCGTCAAGCTCGCGCGCCCGGGCGTGATCAAGGGCTTCGACATCGACACCAGCCACTTCACCGGCAACTTCCCGCCGGCCGCGTCGATCGAGGCCGCGTTCGTGGCCGACGGCGCACCGACGCAGGCGACCGAGTGGGTCGAGATCGTGCCGTCGACGACGCTGCAGGGCAACAGCCATCACTACGTCGAAGCGAGCGACGCACGGGCGTTCACGCACCTGCGCGTGAACATCTACCCGGACGGCGGCATCGCGCGCCTGCGCGTGTACGGCCAGCCGCAGCTCGACTGGGCCGGCGCGAGCGCGACCGAGCAGTTCGACCTCGCGGCGATGGAAAACGGCGGTTACGTGGTGGCCGCGAACAACCAGCATTTCGGCGTCGCGTCGAACCTGCTGCTGCCGGGCCGCGGCGTGAACATGGGCGATGGCTGGGAAACGCGGCGCCGCCGCGAACCGGGCAACGACTGGGCGATCATCGCGCTCGCGCAACCGGGCGTGATCCGCAAGATCGAAGTCGATACCGCGTTCTTCAAGGGCAATTACCCGGATCGGTGCTCGATCCAGGCCGCCTATGTGTCGGGCGGCACCGACAGCTCGCTGATCACGCAGTCGATGTTCTGGCCGGTGCTGCTCGGCGAACAGAAGCTGCAGATGGACAAGCAGCACTACTTTGAACACGACATCGCGTCGCTCGGCCCCGTCACGCACGTGCGACTGAACATCATTCCGGACGGCGGCGTGTCGCGCCTGCGCTTGTGGGGGACGCTCGATAAATGAAGACGCTTGCCATCGAACCGCTGACCAAGGAAGCCTTCGCGCCGTTCGGCGACGTGATCGAAACGGCAGGGGCGAAGCAGATCCCGATCAACCTCGGCACGACGATCCGCTTTCACGATCTCGCGAAAGTGGACGTGACCGATGAAGGCGGCCGCACGCTCGTCAACCTGTTCCGCGGCCAGCCGCGCACGCTGCCGTTCGAAGTGAAGATGCTGGAACGGCACCCGCTCGGCAGCCAGGCGTTCGTGCCGCTGAACGACCAGCCGTATCTCGTCGTCGTCGCGCCCGCGGGCGATCTCGATCCGGCGAAGATTCGTGCATTCGTGACGAGCGGCTGGCAGGGCGTGAACTATGCGAAGGGCGTGTGGCATCACCCGCTGATCGCGTTGGGCGGCGTCAGCGACTTCATCGTCGTCGATCGCGGCGGTGACGGGCTGAACCTGAACGAGCAGGATCTGCAGGAGTCGCTGTGGCTCACCGAGGACGCACTGGATGCGGTGGCGGCCTGAGTCGGGCTGATCTGGTCGTCCGCCTGTCGAAACCCGCGCAACCTGCGCGGGTTTTTTTATGTGCGCTCGTTTTCTCGCCGCTCAGGTCGCCGCGCCCTTGCGCGTATCGCGCCAACTCTGGCCGCCGCGCTGCCGATTCGCAACCGGCGCATGCTGCGCCATCAGCCCGGCGACCCGGTCGACGAACACACGCAGCGTCGCGCTGACATGCCGGTTCGGCGGGAACGCGGCATACATCGGCATCGGTTCGAGTTGCCACGGCTCGAACAGCGGCACCCGTTTGCCGCTGTCGCGCGTGCTATCGTGCCCGCATCGCCACCACACGACGTCCGGTTCCGGGCGCGATACTCCGATGAGCCAGCCTGAAAACGACCTCGCGGTCCTGCTGCGCACGATGCAGCCCGAACTGCATCCGGGGGCGTTCGCGTTCATTTCGCTGCCGCACGACGCCGACGTATCGGTATCCGAAGTGATCGCGACGTTCCGCGAAGCGGAAGGGCTGACGGTCGTGGTCGACGAGGAGACGGCCGCGCGTCGCGGCTGGCCGGTGCTGTTTCGCGCCGCCTGGATCACGCTGACCGTGCATTCCGATCTCGCGGCCGTCGGCCTCACGGCCGCATTCGCGCGGGCGCTCGGTGCAGCCGGCATCAGCTGCAACGTGATGGCCGCCGCGTACCACGATCACATCTTCGTGCCGTTCGACGACGGCCCGCGCGCACGCGATGCACTCGTCGCACTGCAGCGCGACGCGATGAGCAGGTAGCGCGCGAAGGGCATGCCGCGCAGGCAAAAAAACGGGCCCGTCACCGGGCCCGCGAACGGAGAGGATGACGCCGGCGAATGACTTCCGGCGCGCGGCGGGCGGCTTACTTGACCGCGCCGCCCTCGAACCAGGCGGCGAGTTTCGTCCGCTCGTCGTCGGTCATGTGCGTGACGTTGCCGATCGGCATCGCCTTCAGGCGCACGGCCTGGTCGTAGATGCGCTGCGCGTTCTTCGACACTTCGTCCGGCGTGTCGAACATCACGCCCGCGGGCGCGCTGCCCATCAGCGTCGGCTTGGCCGAGTGGCACTCGACGCAGCGCTGCTGCAGGATCGGCATGATGTCGTTGATCACGATCTTCGGTGCGTTGGCCGCTTGCGCTTCCGGCGCGACCGGGTTCGGCATCGTCCACACCAGCGCGCCCGACAGCAGCGCGACGCCGCCGATCGGCAGGTACCACAGCTGCTTGCCGCGGTGACGCATCACGAAGAACTGGCGAATCAGCGCGCCGGCCAGCATGATCAGCACGAGCACGACCCAGTTGAACTTGTTCGTGTACGTCATCGCATAGTGGTTCGACAGCATCGCGAACACGACCGGCAGCGTGAAGTACGTGTTGTGCACCGAGCGCTGCTTGCCGCGCTTGCCGTAGATCGGGTTCGGTTCTTCGCCCTTGAGCATCTTGTCGACCATCTTGCGCTGGCCCGGGATGATCACGAAGAACACGTTCGCCGACATGATCGTCGCGAGCATCGCGCCGACGATCAGGTAGGCGGCACGGCCCGAGAAGATGTGGCACGCGAGGTATGCCGCGACGACGACGTAGAGGCCGACGCAGATGCCGAGCACGCGGTCGTTGGTGCCGAGGATGCGGCACAGCGAGTCGTAGACGATCCAGCCGGCCGCGAGGAAGCCGAGCGCGGACGCGACGGCGACGACCGGGCCCATGTCGAGCACGTTCTTGTCGATCAGGTACGTGTTCGGGGCGAGCAGGTACAGCACGAAGAACAGCGTGAAGCCCGACAGCCACGTCGTGTACGACGGCCACTTCGACCAGTGCAGGTCATCGGGCATTTCCGGCGGGGCGACCGTGTACTTCTGCATGTTGTAGAAACCGCCGCCGTGGACGTGCCACAGTTCGCCGAACACACCGCGCTTGCGCTGGTTCGGGTCGGTCGGCGGTTTCAGGCTGTTGTCGAGCGCGACGAAATAGAACGACTCGCCGATCCACGCAATGGCGACGATGACGTGCAGCCATCGCAGCGCGAGGTTCAGCCAGTCGGTGATGAAGCCTTCCATGAAACTCCTCCAGACTCAGATCGTTTGTCTTGATGCAGGCGCTGCTTCGATTGTCAGCTGCCGCGATAGGTGCTGTACGACCACGGCGACACGAGCAGCGGCACGTGGTAGTGCGAGCCGGTGTCGGCGATGCCGAAGCGGAGCACGACGCGATCGACGAAGCGGGGTTCGGGCACCTTCACGCCGAGCGACGCGAAGTAGTCGCCGGCATGGAATACGAGTTCGTATTCGCCGGCGGCGAGCGCCGCGCCTTCGAGCAGGGGTTCGTCGCAGCGGCCGTCGCTATTGGTCAGCACGGTCTTGATCGCGCGGCGCGATTCGCCGTCCAGCGCGTAGAGGTCCACCTTGATGGCGGCGCCGGGGCGACCGTGTGCCGTATCGAGTACGTGGGTAGTGAGCTTTCCCATTCGTTGTTCCTTGTGTGAATGCGAGGTTCGGCGGCGACTCGATCCATGACTGTGCGGCGGATCGAGGCTCCACGTCACGTGGCTACATACCCGTCGGCGAGAGTGAAGCGAGCGCCGTGCAGGCATTGTAAAAAGGTTCCCCACGCAAATACGGGCGCGATATCGAAGATAATGCGCCGCGCATGAGCGGCTGTCGACGGCCCGCCGGACAGGGCTTCGCGCGCCGGTTGCGAGCGCCCGGTGGGGCGGCGGGCGGCGTACCATACCAAATCCCTGAAGGGCGGTATTCCGGATCGCGTATTGTGCGCGGCACGCGCTTGGGCGATCCTCCCGCCGTGCGCGTCGGCCGGTGGCCGGCGCGTACCCCGAAGACGGCGAGCACGCCGGGTAACCGGGCCAGGGCGTTCGAACGGACGCAGGCACCGGGGCGTGCCGCGATTCAGCGTTCGAACGGCTGTGTGACCGCTTCCAGGGCAGCCCTGGAGGCAGACCGACGCGGAGAACGCATGAATCTCGAGCAGCACGCTGGCGCACGCGCGCCGAACCCTTCCTCATCCCGCCCGAAAACCCTGCTGGTCAAGCACGCCGACGTGCTCGTGACCATGGACGACACGCGCCGCGAGCTGCGCGACGCGGGGCTCTACATCGAAGACAACCGGATCGTCGCGGTCGGCCCGAGCGCCGAGCTGCCCGACACGGCCGACGAAGTGCTCGACCTGCGCGGCCACCTGGTGATCCCGGGGCTCGTGAACACGCATCACCACATGTACCAGAGCCTCACGCGCGCGGTGCCGGCCGCGCAGAACGCCGAGCTGTTCGGCTGGCTCACGAACCTGTACCGGATCTGGGCGCACCTGAGCCCCGAGATGATCGAGGTGTCGACGCTTACCGCGATGGCCGAGCTGCTGCAATCGGGCTGCACGACGTCGAGCGATCATCTGTACATCTACCCGAACGGCAGCCGGCTCGACGACAGCATCGGCGCCGCGCAGCGGATCGGCATGCGCTTTCACGCGAGCCGCGGCGCGATGAGCGTCGGCCAGCGCGACGGCGGGCTGCCGCCCGATTCGGTCGTCGAGCGCGAACCCGACATCCTGCGCGACGCGCAGCGCCTGATCGAGACCTATCACGACGAAGGCCGCTACGCGATGCTGCGCGTGGTGGTCGCGCCGTGCTCGCCGTTCTCGGTGAGCCGCGAGCTGATGCGCGACGCGGCCGTGCTCGCGCGCGAATACGGCGTGTCGCTGCATACGCACCTCGCGGAGAACGTCAACGACATTGCGTACAGCCGCGAGAAGTTCGGGATGACGCCCGCCGAATATGCGGAAGATCTCGGCTGGGTCGGCCACGACGTGTGGCACGCGCACTGCGTGCAGCTCGACGATGCGGGCATCGGCCTGTTTGCACGCACCGGCACGGGCGTCGCGCATTGCCCGTGCTCGAACATGCGCCTGGCGTCAGGCATCGCGCCGGTGAAGAAGATGCGGCTCGCGGGCGTGCCGGTCGGCCTCGGCGTCGACGGTTCCGCGTCGAACGACGGCGCGCAGATGGTGGCCGAGGTACGCCAGGCGCTGCTGCTGCAGCGGGTCGGCTTCGGGCCCGACGCGATGACCGCGCGCGAAGCGCTCGAGATCGCGACGCTCGGCGGTGCGAAGGTGCTGAACCGCGACGACATCGGCGCGCTGAAGCCCGGCATGGCGGCGGATTTCGCCGCGTTCGACCTGCGTCAGCCGCTGTTCGCGGGCGCGCTGCACGATCCGGTCGCGGCGCTCGTGTTCTGCGCGCCGTCGCAGACGGCGTACACGGTGGTGAACGGGAAGGTGGTGGTGCGGGAAGGGCGGCTCGCGACGCTCGATTTGCCGCCGGTGATCGAGCGTCACAACGCGCTGGCGCAGGCGCTCGTGGAAGCGTCGCGCTGACGCGTCGGCGGGGAGGTCGCGCAGCACGTTGCGCAGCGGGGCGCGGCCATTGTGGCCACCACCCGTCGCGCAACGCGCCGTGGTCGCGCGTAACGGCGCGACCGGCGCACGCGTGGTGCGCCGTATGCGACTACGCCTCGATCAGCGTACGGGTGGCTTCGGCGACGAGGCTGCGCAGCCAGCGCACTTCGTCGGAGTAATGGCAGCGTTCGTGCCACAGCTGGTAGTACTGCATCGGCGGGAAGTCGAGCGGCGCCGGCACGACGGACAGCGGCAGGAACTTCGCGTAGTGATCGGCGAATAGCCGCGTGGTCGTGAAGATCAGGTCCGACTTCACGAGCACGTACGGCGCAAGGTTGAAGTACGGCAGCGTGACGACCACGTGGCGCTTGAGCCGTTCGCGCGCGAGATGCACGTCGATCGCGCCGCGCTGGCCGACCGAGTACGGCGTCGGCGCGAGATGCGGCGCGTTCAGGTACTGGTCGAGCGTGAGCCCGCCGCGTTTCGCGAACGGGTGCGTGTTGCTCATCAGGCAGACGATTTCATCGACGAACAGGTTCGACAGGTGCAGTTGCTCCGGCGGCTCGGGCCAGTTGCCGACGACGATATCGAGCTTGCCGTCTTCCAGCGCGAGCTCGTAGTCGAACGCGGGGCCGAGCGAATGGAACTCGAGCGTCGCGTTCGGCGCGGCCAGGCGGAAGCGTTCGACGACGGTCGGCACGAACAGCACGTTCAGGTAGTCGGGGCAGCCGATCCGGTAGCAGCGGATCGACGTGGCTGGGTCGAAGTTGTGCTGCTGGAACTTGATGCGCTCGATTTCACGCAGCGCATTCTGCACGGGCTCGAGCAGGCGCAGCCCGTATTCGGTCGGCACCATGCCGGATTTGCCGCGCACCAGCAGCGGATCGCCGGTGATGTCGCGCAGGCGCCGCAGCGCGGCGCTGATCGCCGGTTGCGACTGGTTCAGTTTGACGGCCGCGCGCGTGACGCTGCGCTCCATCAACAAGGTGTGCAAGACGCGCAAGAGGTACGTGTCGATCGCCTCGCGTTGCTGACTCATGTTATCTCCGGTTTATATGGCTGGGCTGATCGAGGGGTGGGGTGGGTAT